>CAYUSV010000032.1:0-18453 GCA_964447385.1 uncultured Campylobacterales bacterium
TTAGAGATTACATTGTGTAGAGATATAGATGTTATTGTTCTAAATGATATTAAAAGTTATAGATTATTAAAGGATATTATCTACAAAGGTATTTTGTTAAAAGATGGTGAAAATCGCCCTATCTTTGAAGTGCAAAAACAGCATGAGATTATAGATTTTTTTAATTTTAAACGGATGATAGATGTTGCATAAGATAGAAAATAAGATCAAAAAGATCGAGAGTACACACTCTTTACTTGAAGAGATTGGCAAAGATTGCAAAGAGAAGTTTCTAACTGACAAGATTTATCAAGGTGCTTTGCTTCATTATCTATATTTGATTTCAGATAGTTGTATAGCTCTTGCCGAAATGGTTATAAAACATAAAAATCTCCCTTTTGCTGATAGCTATTTTGAAAGCATTGATACTCTTGGTGAATACAATGTTATTCCTGCAGATTTTGCATATGATTTTGCAAAAATTGCATCTTTTAGAAATTTTTTGGCACACCACTATGAGAAAGTTGATTATATTGTTGTTTGTGAAAAAAGTTTAAATAAACTAGATGATATAAAATTGTATTTAAGCTACATTAAAAAAGATTTAAATATATAAGATGAGCTTCATTGTCCACGCGCATCAACTTGGCCACCCATGCTAAATTTTTTAAATGTTGTTGTGTGTGAAAATAGTTGTGTTCTATTAACTTAAATGATGTTCATACCCTTTTTTAGCTCTAAGTTTTGAGAATTTGTATAAATGTTAACTGTAAAAAGTAGAGCCAAAAATAGAATATATTTATCAAACTTATCTCTTTTGTATTTTTCTATCATATTTAAATCTTTTATGACATGCCGGTAGACACGATCCACCAGCCTTGGTATTGATATATCTTAATGGAAATTTTATACCATTAAAATCTGTATAATCTCTTATAAGAGCAGGGTATTTTGATGCATGCTCATCATGACAAACTTTACAGCTCATGCCATCTTTATACTCAGCGTGAACAAAATGTAGATTTAGATTTTTATCTCTAAATTTTGTTAATTTTGTTGTATATTTTGTTTTGAATTTCTGTATACTATGACATTTATAACAGATGAATTTCTTTGGATCAGATTGGCTATAAGAGTTATTTAATAGGCTAAAATGGTTTGAGCTGTGAGGGTTGTGGCATCTGTGGCATCCATTTTTGACAGGAAAGTGCCAATTTTTGTGAGTATTGAGGTATTTTTTCATATTTATCAATATTGAGCCATCTTCATTTGATTTTAGTTCCTTGTCATGACAGCTTAGGCAGAGTTTTAGCTCAGGCTCTTTTAAAAGATTTTTCTGTTTTGATGTATGAGCGTTATGGCACTCTAAACACCCTTTTTTACTATTTACTATTGCACCGTGTTTATATCTGATATTGTCCATCTTTATACTTTGTTTATGGCAATTTATACATAGATTTATATCATTTATATCTTTTTTTAGTAGATATTGATAGTTTGAAGTGTGATTTTCATGGCAGAGTAGACAATCTTTTTTGACTGGATTGTGTATATATTTTGCATTAAAATTTATTGTTTTCTCTTTTTTCATAGAGTTTTTAGCTTTTGTTTTATCATGGCAATTTGTACATAAACCCTCTTTTGGCAAACCTTTTAGTAGATATTTTATATCTGATTGGTGAGGATTATGACAATCCATACAGTTGCCTTGGTTTACTGGGTTGTGTTTGTACTTTTTCTTAACTTTTACAGGATGGCATTCGTAACATAGATTGTTGATTTTTCCTTTTATGATTAGTTTACCTGGGATTTTTGGGTTTGGAATATGACATAAAAGACAAGCACCTCTAGCAAAAGGATCGTGTAGGTATCTTTTAAGTGGTTTAAATACTTTTGGAAAATCTTCTATTTTCATCAATCTAGCACTATTTTGTTTTGCTTTTATATGTGTTAAGTTCTGTTCACTAACTGCAATTTTGTTAGCTAAATTAATCTCAATTGTGTTTTTCTCTTTTTGGATCTTCTCCTCTTGTCTCAATTTCTCATGAAGCTTTTTTTCCAACTCTACAACTTTTGCAGTTAGTTTTTGCATCTTCTCTTTTTTGCTCTCTTTGATACTCTGGGCAATTTTTGTAACATTTATATCAGCAATTTCTCTGTCACTAATATTTAAATCTTTAATATTTTTAAAATAATACTCATCGTTACTAACTCTAAGATTTGCACCTATATCTCCCATAACTGCTATAAACTTATCAAATTTTTGCAGTGTGTCTTTTTTGTAATCATCTTTTATTTTTAGTGCGACAAGATGTTTATCCAACTCGTAATGACCAACATTTTTATGACAATCTACACATTTAGCAGATACTTTTTTACCATCATTCATGACTTTTAATTTTTTACTAAAATATGCTTTATGGTAGATAAAAGCGTCGCTGTTTAACTTTATCGCTCTTAAAAGATTTTTATGACACCTTAGACAACCACTATCATAAACAAAATCTCTTTTTTGTTCTCTCTTTTTTTGCCAATCGATCTTTGAAGTATCATATGTACTCTCTGCCCATACATCATATGCACCTGTTTTGATTTTTTCTATAAGATAACCAAGAGTTGAATTATGAGGAAGATGACAATCTACACATTGGGCGACTACATTGCTCTGGCTAAAACCGCCGTGTACACTATGTTTGTATGAGTCAACCATTGGTTTCATTGAGTGGCATGATTGACAAAAAAGCACTCCTGCTGTCTTCTCTACAGCAGAGATAGTTATAAGAGAAATAGCTAATCCAACCACTATAAAAAAGATCGCTATAGAGGTAAAAAAGAGATATTTTTTAAATTTACCTCTACTGTTTTTAGTATTCATGTTTTTTGCCTATATTTTTTATTTGGTTTTACACTTTAAACTCTTAGCTTTTATAGAGTGTAGTCTATTTAAGATATCTTCTATTTGATAGATGCTATCTTCATACTTAGCTTTGAGTTTATCTCTTTTTTGCTCTACATAAGTGATCTGTTGATCCACATCATTTGGCTCAATTTTGCACTCATTTGCAGCATCTCTCTCCTTTTCTAAAATCCAATCTGTTATCTTCTTAAAAAACTCTTTCATTTATAACTCCCCTTTATCAATTTTATGAAATAAGCGCCCAGTAAAAAAGAGAGTAATTCCATCAAACAAGAGACTTATCCCGATGAAAATACCAACTAAATATAAAGAGCTAAAAGGCCATCCTACAACAAAAAATAGACCCAAAGCAAAAGAGAGTAGGGCATTAACAAGCCAAACCCACCACCCTCTATTTGGATGCATAGCCCGAGCAAGTCCAAAACCTGCAAAAGCATCTACAAAAAAGTAGATAGAGAGTAATAACCCTATCGTTCCTACCCCACTCATCGGATAAAATATCATAAAGAGTGCTACGGCTATCAAAGCGATACTTTTAAGCCATCCTAACCAATCTCTACGGTTGGTTATCCAAGTAAAATAGCTCGCTAAAATACCGGCAAAAAACATTAGCCATGAGACAAACGCCACGGTAGCTAATGTTACAAAAGCAGGAAATACTACGCCAATAACTCCTAACACAATAAAAATAACACCCGCAACTTTGGCATGTTTGCCAATTCTTGCCAAAAGAGTCTCTTTTACTGGATAATTCCACATAATAACTCCTATTTATCTTTGTTTTTAACAGCTTCTTTATTACTAGCTTTAGCTTTGTAAATTGTATTTCTAGTTTTATGTAAAAGTGATCCAAAATACTCTTTTGTACGCTCATAAAGTTTTTCTACTTTATTTTTACCTTTGATCTCTTTTTGAATTACCTCAATCTCTTTTGTAATTGTTTTATACTCTTTTGAGTGTCTGCCGGTATAACCTAGCAATACTGCTTTTTCTAGCTGTTCATTTGCATCTTGCAATAGTTTATGAGCCTCTTTTTTCTTACTTTTGTCAAGATTTGAAGCTTCTACTAACAAAGCTTCAGCTTCTAAAAGTGAAATAGGGATACGAACTTTCTGTGTAACTACAGTACTAAGCCCAGATACCAATGTTGCTAACGCTATATCTTTTTCCCCCTTCTCTAGTGCATCAAATGCTTTTTTAGTGACAAGAGGATAAATCTCCATCGGAATAAGATTTGTAGTGATCTCTACATCGTCTTTAAGAGGGATCAAAATATCTCGTGCATCCTGAACAAGATAATCTGAGAGTAGATCTTTTGCTAAATTAATAGTCTCTTTTATATCTTTTGGTTTTGCTTGTATTTCACTGATATTAATACTATTTGCAACAGGTACTAACCCAAGTTTTGGATTATCTTTTAATGCCTTGTCAAAGAGTTTAGTAGCTTTTTCAAGTTTATCCTTTGCATTTTTGTTATCACCATTTTGCAATGCTCTAAGTGCTTCTAATGTACTTTGTAACCCATCAAGAACCTCTTTGGGCGCATTTTTAAACTGTTTTGTTTGTGTTTGTACCTCTTTTTCTACATACGCCTTTGGCTGTTTGTAGCTACGCATGTGATGTGCGCTTTGAAAACTTTTAGTATGTTTAGAGACCTCTTTTGTTGACTCAGCACAAAGTGTCACTGTCCCAAACAATATTGAAGCTACAACTGTGGAAACAAGAAATTTTTTTTTCATTTTTTCATCCTAATATATAATTTATTTAGTCTATATCGAAATTGAATAAACTATCTGAAATTATACTAAAAATATTTCAGTGAGATTGCTACTTTAGTAACATTTGTTTTAGAATAAATATACTTTAGTCGTATCCACTAAAGTATATTTATTAATACTTGTAAGGTTAAACTTGACAAGTAAAGACTAAAGTTGTATAATACGCTCAACTATTTGAAATTTAATAGTAAAGGAGAGAGATTTGAAAGATTCTAAGGATAAAAAAACAGATAAAGAGATCTCATCACAAGATGATGAAAATCTTGAAGTCCAAGGTGAAAATGAAGAGGAAGTAGTAGATCCGATAGTTGAGCTTGAGGTTAGGATTGCTGAGCTTGAAGATTTGCGTCTTAGAGATTTGGCAGAGTTTGAAAATATTAAAAAACGGTTAGAAAAAGAGAAGATGCAATCTATCGCTTACTCAAATGAAGTATTTGCTAGAGACCTATTGTCTGTTATAGATTCGTTAGATAGTGCTAACGCTTCTATGGATGAACAGAGTGAAGCAAACTTGGAGAAGATCAAGGAGGGAATTGATTTGACTATCGATCAATTTAAAAAGATATTTCAAAAGCATGGGATTGAACTTGTGGATATTGAGAGTGGTTTTGATCCAAACTTTCATGAGGCGGTTATGAAAACTGATAGCGATGAGCATGATGAAGGTGCAATTGTTCAAGTTTTTCAAAAAGGGTATAAAATAAAAGATAGAGTATTGAGACCTGCTATGGTTTCGATAGCAAAATAGAGATAAAAAAATAGTTTAAGAAGGATTAATATGTCAAAAGTAATAGGAATAGATTTAGGGACAACAAACTCATGTGTTGCTGTGTATGAGAGAGGTGAGAGTAAAGTAATCACAAACAAAGAGGGTAAAAATACAACTCCTTCAATTGTAGCATTTACTGATAAGGGTGAAGTACTTGTAGGTGATCCTGCAAAAAGACAAGCTGTAACAAATCCAGAGAGAACGATTTATTCGATTAAGAGAATTATGGGTTTAATGTGCAACGAAGATGCTGCGAGTGAAGCAAAAAAGAGACTCCCTTACCATATCGTAGATAGAAATGGTGCATGTGCGATAGAGGTAGATGGTAAGACTTATACGCCACAAGAGATCTCTGCAAAAGTACTTATAAAACTAAAAGAGGATGCTGAGGCGTTTTTGGGTGAGAGTGTGACTGATGCTGTTATTACTGTGCCTGCGTATTTTAATGATAGCCAGAGAAAAGCAACTCAAGAGGCTGGAACGATTGCTGGGTTAAATGTACTTAGAATTATAAATGAGCCGACTTCAGCAGCTTTAGCTTATGGTCTGGATAAAAAAGAGGCTGAGCAAATTGTTGTTTATGATCTTGGTGGTGGTACATTTGATGTTACCGTTCTTGAGACTGGTGATAATGTAGTTGAAGTACTAGCAACCGGTGGTAATGCATTTTTAGGTGGTGATGATTTTGATAATAGACTTATTGATTGGTTGGTAGAAGAGTTTAAAAGTGATAGTGGAATTGATCTAAAAAATGATGTCATGGCACTTCAAAGACTTAAAGAGTCAGCTGAAAATGCAAAAAAAGAGCTCTCTTCAGCAACTGAGACTGAAATAAATTTACCGTTTATCACAGCAGATGCAAGTGGACCTAAACATCTTGTTAAAAAACTCACTCGTGCAAAATTTGAGTCGTTAATAGAAGATTTAGTACAAGAGACTATCACAAAAATTGATTCAGTTATCAAAGATTCTGGAGTTTCTATCTCTGATATCAAAGAGATTGTTATGGTAGGTGGCTCTACAAGAGTTCCAATGGTACAAGAGAAAGTAAAAGCATTTTTCTCTAAAGATCTTAACAAATCAGTAAATCCTGATGAAGTTGTTGCTATTGGAGCTGCTATTCAAGGTGCGGTTATCAAAGGTGATGTTAAAGATGTATTGCTTCTTGATGTTACGCCACTATCACTTGGAATTGAGACACTTGGCGGAGTATTAACAAAAGTGATTGATAAAGGTACAACAATTCCTGTAAAAAAACAGCAAACCTTTTCAACTGCTGAGGATAATCAACCAGCAGTTACTATACATGTTGTCCAAGGTGAGAGAGAGTTTGCTAAAGACAATAAATCTTTAGGACAATTTAATCTTGAAGGAATTCCACCAAGTCCTAGAGGTGTACCACAAATCGAAGTGACATTTGATATTGATGCAAATGGTGTTTTAACAGTGTCAGCACAAGATAAAGCAAGTGGTAAACAACAAGAGATCAAAGTTACCGGTAGTTCAGGACTTAGTGAAGAAGAGATTGAAAAGATGGTACAAGATGCTGAAGCAAACAAAGATGCTGATGCAAAAAGAAAAGAGGGTGTTGAGGCTAGAAACCAAGCTGATGCACTGGTTCATCAAACAGAAAAGTCATTATCTGAAATGGGTGATAAAATAGAAGCTGATGATAAAACAAAAATTGAAGTAGCTGTAAATGATCTCAAAGAGACACTAAAAGATGATAATGCTACAAAAGAGCAAATTGATGAGAAGGTAAAAGCGTTAACAGAGGTAAGCCATAAGTTAGCAGAAGCTATGTATGCAAAAGATAGTGGTGCCGGTACTGGTGATGGGGAAGCAAAATCTGAAAAAAAGAAAAAAGATGATGATGATGTCATCGATGCTGAGGTAGAGTAACTGTTTTGTTCAAAGAGGGGATCCTCTTTGAACTTAAATTTTAGGTATCAACTTCACATGAGCCTATATCAAGTTTTTGTATCAAATCTTCAAAAAATTTATGGCTTATTCTGTCATAATCATCATGAAATTCTATGTCGTATTCACCTCCTAAGTTTTTACCCGGTGTTACGGTTACAGTGGGCGCAACTTTAAACTCTTCAATTACTTCCGAAATTTTATCATTGATATTGCTCCTTTGCTCGTTTGAGTAGTACTTAAGTACCAGCCTCGCGTATCTCTCTTCCATTTCATGGTAAGCTTTTATACATGTGCTCTTCATCTTTTAACTCCTTTGTATTTTATCATGATATTATAAATCATATTTAATTATTATTATTATACAATTTCAAGGTTGAACAGAATACTACTTCGGAGAAAAAATATGTTTGAAATCGTAAAGAAAGAAGAGTTGGTCAAGGGATCAATCTTTTCAGATGAGATAAAAGCCCCTCAGATAGCTAAAAAAGCACTTCCTGGGCAGTTTGTGATCGTTAAAGCAAATGAAACAGGAGAGAGAGTGCCACTTACTATAGCTGATATAAATAAAGAAGAAGGAACAATCACTATTGTCTATATGGTAGTTGGGAAAAGTTCTAGACTCTATAGCACCTTAAAAGTTGGTGATTTTTATCAAGATGTTGTAGGGCCGCTTGGTTCTCCTACTCATATTGAAAAATTTGATGGTAAAGTTGTATGTGTTGGAGGGGGTACCGGCACGGCGGTTTTGCATCCAATTACTAGAGGAAACTATGAGATTGGCAACAATGTTATTACCATTTTGGGGGCAAGAAATGAAGAATATTTGATCTTAGAAGATAAGATGCAGATGGTTTCAAACGAATTAAAAATTTGTACAGATGATGGTTCAAAAGGTCATCATGGCTTTGTAACTGATGTCTTAAAAGAGCTTTTAGAAGAGGGTGGAGTTAGTCAAGTTGTAGCAATTGGACCAGTTCCTATGATGAAATTTGTATCAAAATTAACCAAAGAGTATGATGTACCGACAATTGTTAGTTTAAACCCTATCATGATTGATGGTACTGGAATGTGTGGAGGCTGTAGGGTTACCATAGGCGGTGAGACAAGGTTTGCATGTGTGGATGGACCTGAATTTGATGGTCATAAGGTTGATTATGATGGTTTGATGAGAAGACTTGGAGCTTATATCAAAGAAGAGCAGTGTTCAGACAATGAGTATTGTCAATTAGAAAAAAATTAGGATTTATTATGGAATTTGATAAAGAAGTTAAAGACTTGACAAAAAAAGAGAGGCGAAGTATTCCACTTCAAGATATGCCAGAGATGGATCCTGATGTAAGAAATAAATGTTTTGATGAGGTTACATTGGGTTATAGTCTACAACAAGCACAGCTTGAAGCAGCTAGATGTATACAGTGTAAAGATCCAGCGTGTATCGCCGGGTGTCCTGTTGGTATCAATATCCCTGGATTTTTAGAGCAGATTGTAAATGGGGATCTTAACGATTCTATTGAGACTGTATGGGATAAAACTGCACTACCGGCGGTTTGTGGCAGGGTTTGTCCACAAGAGATACAGTGTGAAGTTGTTTGTGTCGTTGGAAAGAAAAAGGGACGAGAACCTGTAGCAATTGGTAATCTTGAAATGTTTATCGCAGATTGGGCAAGAGAGAGTGGTGTAAAAAACATTGTTGATATACCACCGGCTACCGGTAAAAAAGTTGCAGTTGTTGGAAGTGGTCCTGCTGGAATTACTGTTGCTGGAGATTTGGCAAAAAAAGGGCATGAGGTAGTTATATATGAGGCACTTCATAAAGCTGGAGGAGTACTCTTGTATGGAATTCCAGAGTTTAGATTGGCAAAAGATATTGTTGATTATGAATTAGATGCACTAAGAGATCTTGGTATAAAGATAGAGTGCAACAATGTAATAGGCAGAACCATTGATGTAGATGAGCTTTTAGAAGACATGGGATATGACGCTGTATTTATCGGAGTTGGAGCGGGGCTTCCAAATTTTTTAAATATACCTGGTGAAGATTTAAATGGAGTATTTTCAGCAAATGAGTATTTAACTCGTGCAAACTTGATGAAAGCTTTTGCTTTTCCAAAATATGATACACCGATAATTCCTGGAAAAAATGTAGTGATTTTAGGAGCTGGAAATGTAGCAATGGATGCTGCAAGAACAGCAGTTAGACTAGGGGCTGAGAGTGTAACTGTTGTATATAGAAGAACAAGAGCAGAGTCTCCATCAAGACATATAGAACTCCATCACGCTGATCAAGAGGGTGTGAAATTTAAATTTTTGACTTCTCCTTTGGAGTTTATAGGTGATGAAAATGGAAAACTTATACAAATAAAGTGCCAAAAAATGGAGTTAGGAGAGCCTGATGAGGGAGGTAGAAGAAGACCAATTGCCATAGAGGGTGAAATAGATTATGTGGATTGTGATTTAGCAATTATCTCAATTGGAACAAGTGCTAATCCACTATTAACAAATACAACTAAAGGTTTAAAACTTAACCAATGGGGCAATATCGAAGCTGATGAAAAAACTGGTAAGACTACCAAAGATGCTGTTTGGGCAGGTGGAGACATTACACTTGGACAAGCTACTGTAATTCTCGCTATGGGTATGGGTAGAGATGCTGCTAACTCAATTGATGAGTATTTGATGAAAGAAGTGGTAGTTTAATTTTCAAATTGGAGGAGCCTTAGGGCTACTCTAATTAGGATACCACTCTTTTAAGCTCAATTTTCTTCAGTGAGTGTATAGCTAAAAGATCATCTTTGTCAAGGTTTAATTTTTGACATAGTACTCCAAGTTTGAGTATTGAAAACTCGTCGTGATTTCTCTTTTTGAGATATGATATAGCCGCTGGTGTTTTGTGGATTGTTGAAGCAATATCTTTATTTAAAATTTTCATATTTTTTTCCCTATAATCTGTTTTGATTTATATTAATTTGATATAGGAGCATATACATATAGAGAGAAAAACATAACTTTAACACAAGTTAAAAAGTTTTAATAAAAATAGCAATGAGGAGGTAGGGGTAAGCTATATCAACCAAACTCTCTAACTGCGTTAAATCTTATGTTTTTTATTCTCTATATGTATATACTCCTATCTTTGCTCTATTTTGCGCAATAGACTTTGCTTGCTTGTACGGTTGCTTTTGGTTTGTATATTATGCAAATTAACAACATAATAGATAATAGTGGAAGTGACATCTCTTCTCCTTTTGATTTGTATTTAAATAGCTCCTTTTGAGCTGATAAAAGAAGTATATCGACAAGTTGTGTCAAAGTTATGTCAGATTAATATTTTTTCTTAAAATAGTGATATTTTATAGTGTATAAATAAAATAGATTATATAAGTTCAGCGAAGTACCATCTAATAGATATGAAACTGCGTCGAACTTGTGTTATTAGCTAAGTGATTTTAACTCACTCTCTACTTTTTGTAATTTACTTTTAGCATTTTGTAGTAATTCTCTATTTTTAGTTAAAACATCTTCAGGGGCATTTGCTACAAATTTTTCATTACTTAGCATGTTAGTTAATTTTCCGACCTCTTTTTCTAGTTTTGTTTTTTGTCCTTGTAGTCTGTTTATGATAGGTTTTAGATCAATCCCTTCAAGTGAGATATAACACTCTAAATTATCTCCAACATCAGCAACTGAATTTTCTATTCTTTGATCTACAAAGATGATATTTTCTACCTTGGTTAATTTTGAGATGTATTTTCTCCCACTGCTTAGATCTATTTTTTTGTTTAATTTAATAGCTACACTATCAACAGCAGAGCTTGGAAGATCTAGTGTCGCTTTAGCGCGCCTGATACCTACTATAGCTTCTTTGATAAGCTCAAATTGATCTTCTACTGTCTTATCTTGTTCTGTTTGTGTTGGAAACTCCATAATCATTATAGAGTCGCTATTTTCTAAAGTCGTACCGCTTAACTGATGATATAGATATTCACTGATAAATGGCATAAATGGATGGATTAATTTTAAAGAGTCTTTGTAAATTGCTCCAAGCTCTTTGATGCTATCTTTGTCTGCTTTACTCAGCTCAACTCCCCAGTCACAAAACTCGCCCCAAAAGAAACGGTATATATCCATAGCAGCATCATTAAAGCGGTATGAGTCTATATTTGCTCTAACACTTTTAGTAGTAGCTCTATATCTGCTAAGTATATAACGACCAAGATCAGTTTTTAACTCTATATCTTTTAAATCATCAAAACTTTTTTCATTCATAAGTAAGAAACGAGAAGCGTTAAAAAGCTTATTGGTAAAATTTCGATATTGTCCTAGACGATCGGTACTTAGTTTTATATCTCGACCCTGTGCAGCAAGAGCACATAGGGTAAAACGAAGTGTATCGGCTGAAAACTCTTCTATCATATCGAGTGGATCGATTACATTTCCTTTTGATTTGCTCATCTTTGCACCAAATTCATCACGAACTAAAGCGTGAAGATAAACATCTTTAAAAGGTACCTGTTTTTGCTCCTCTACCCCCATAAACATCATCCTAGCTACCCAGAAAAATAGTATATCAAATCCGGTGATCAACATAGAGTTTGGATAAAAATCTTCTAAATCTTTTTCGTTCCAAAGAGTATCTTTACCAAATTCACCATTTCCCCAACCAAGAGTTGAAAATGACCAAATACCAGAGCTAAACCAAGTGTCTAATACATCAGGGTCTTGCTCTATATCTTTACTTCCACACTCTATACAACACTCTGGATGCTCTATCTGGCTTGCAAATTCTGCGTTACAGTCTTGACAATAAAAAACAGGTATCTGATGACCCCACCAAAGCTGTCTTGAGATACACCAATCTCTAAGCTCACTCATCCAAGCATTAAAAGAGTTAATCCAATGCGGTGGGTAAAATTTTGTTTCACCATCTTTTACCTTTTTTATCGCCTCATCTGCAATCTCTTTTTTTACAAACCACTGTTTTGAGATGTACGGCTCTACAATATTATGACATCTATAACAGTGACCTACCTGATGCATATGGTCTTCTATTTTTTCAATAAAACCTTGAGTTTTAAGCTCAATCACAATCTGTTCTCTTGCTTCAAGACGCTCTAGCCCCTCAAACTCTCCACACTGATCGTTTAAAAAACCTTTCTCATCAAAACATGTAATAAACTCTAAATTATGTCTTTTGCCAACTTCATAATCGTTTGGATCGTGAGAGGGAGTTACTTTTACAATTCCTGTTCCAAACTCCATATCAACAGCTTTATCTGCTATGATTTTGATCTCTCTGTTAATTAGTGGAAGTTTTACATTTTTGCCGATAAGTTTTTTATATCTCTTATCATCAGGATGTACCATAACAGCACTATCACCAAAATATGTTTCAGGTCTTGTTGTTGCTACTGTGATCGATCCGCTACCATCACTTAGTGGATATCTAACATGGTAAAATTTTCCAGCTACATCTTCATGCTCTACTTCAATGTCGCTGAGTGCTCCATCGTGAGTACACCAGTTTACCATGTAGTTGCCTCTTACTATCAAACCTTCATCATAAAGTTTAACAAAGATTTTTCGTACAGCATTTTTAAGTCCATCATCCATTGTAAAGCGCTCACGACTCCAAGCCGGACTAGCTCCAAGATGACGCATTTGGTTAAAAATTGCTCCACCGCTAAGCTCCTTCCACTCCCAAACCTTTTTTAAAAAAGCTTCTCTTCCTAGCTCTTCTTTAGTTTGTCCTTTAGCCAATAACTGTTTTTCAACTACATTTTGAGTAGCAATTCCTGCATGGTCTAACCCCGGTTGCCAAAGTGTTCTATATCCGTCCATCCTCTTATAGCGCGTCATAACATCTTGGAGTGTAAAAGTTAGAGCATGTCCTATATGTAGAGCTCCGGTAACATTTGGAGGAGGCATCATGATAGAGAAGTTTTTATCCTTTTTTTGGATCTTTTTATTGCCATCTATCTCAAAATACCCTCTACTCTCCCAAATATTATAGTAACTTTTTTCAATTTGACTAGGGTTGTATATGCTCTTTTTATCACTCATTATTTAGGTACCTTGGGTTAAAAAATTTGCGACATGCTATCCAAATTTATATAAGCATACCTTTTAACATAAAAAATATCATAGCAGATATAACAGCAACAGTTGGTACCGTAATAATCCATGCGGCGATAATCTTTTTAACAGCATCTCTTTTAACGTATTTGATTTTTTGAGTCGATTTAAGTACTTTTTTAGCCTCTTTTATCTTCTCCTCTTCATCATCAATAAGTTTATAGAGTTTAACTACTCTTTTATAGTCATCTTTTGTCTTTTTCTCTTTTGCCTCAAGAGTTATAAGCTCACTTTGATAGGCTTTTAGATTCTTTTGTTCATCTTCTATGATCTCTTTTTCATTTTCAATAATCGCTTTTTCATCATAAGTATCTAACCACTCTCTTAAAAAGCCAACACCAAAAATACCACCTATAGCAATATGAGTTGAACTAACAGGAAGACCCAACTGACTAGCGATGATAACAGTAATTGCAGCTGCCATGGCAACTGCAAATGCTCTTATTTGATCTAGTTCTGTTATCTCACTACCAACCGTTTTTATGAGTTTTGGTCCATAAAGAGCCAATCCTATAGCAATACCTAAAGCTCCTACTGCCATAACCCAAAAAGGAATTTCTGCTTTAGATGAAATCCCTCCAGTTGTAACAGCTTCACTAATAGCAGCAAGTGGTCCAATAGCATTTGCAACATCATTCGCGCCATGTGCAAAACTTAAAAGTGCAGCTGCAAAAATTAATGGTATAGTAAATAGTCCATTGATGGATTTTCGGTTGTTCTGCATGTTTGTACTTGATTTTGATACTCTTGATTTAACTATAAAATAGACAATTATTGCGATGATAACACCTAAAATTGTAGCAGTCATAAATGTAGGCTTTTTTGTGATAGGGAGTGTAAAAAATAGTGTATCATTGACAAAACCAACAATTGAAGGCCAAACTTTTTTCAAACCTTTGAGTGTAAGATAAGTGACAAATGCCCAAGACATGATAGCAACATATACAGGTACCCAAACTTTTGCAGCGCTTATGCGATCCTCTTTAAAAACAATTGTTTTTTTGATGGCAAATAAAAATGAAGCGGCGATTATACCTCCTAAAACCGGTGATATCACCCAAGATGCTGCGATTTTTCCCATTGTACCCCAATCCACGATAGCAAAACCAGCTGCTGCGATTCCAGCACCCATAACTCCACCGACGATCGAGTGAGTAGTTGAGACAGGAGCTTTCATCATGGTTGCAAAGTTAAGCCATAGAGCAGCTGAGAGAAGCGCCGCCATCATAGCCCATATAAAAAAATCTGTATTATCTCCAAAAGCATTAATGTCGATAATCCCTTTTTTAATGGTCTTAACAACATCACCACCGGCTATAAAAGCACCACCAGCTTCAAATATCACAGCAATTGCTATCGCTCCACCCATGGTGAGCGCTTTACTTCCCACAGCAGGACCTACATTGTTAGCGACATCATTTGCCCCGATATTCATCGCCATATATGCACCAAAGAGTGCAGCTATGGCTAAAAAAGTGTTATTTGGTATATTTCCCGTAGTTGAAAAACTGTATATCAATACAGCTGCCATAAAAACAAGTGCCAATCCCATTTTCATAAAATCAACACCACTAGATTTAATCGCTTTTTTTTGCATTTTTTTGATTGTCTGTATTTCCATAAGTTTCCACTTTGCCTTTTTAAGGTATTAAGTAGCAGTCCAGAACTAATTTCACATTTTAATGAAATGAGTTCTGGACTGCTACTTAAGAGTTAATTCTACACAGATTTATCTTTAATATTACAAATGTCCTCCACGAATACATCTATTAAAAAAGTTATTAATTGCATTGTCAATTGTATACTCTTCATACATTACCGAGAGTATATCTCTATTGTTCACCTGATCCCAATAGTTTTCATAGTACCTTGCATGTGTTTCATCTGCCAGCGTAGAACTCCAACTGTGACCTGTGTCATAACTGATATTTGATAAATTCTCAAAAAGGATTTCATTGTTATAATTTGGTAAATTAGTGCGAATTTCATTTACATTTGGTAGACGCCAGTCATTTTTATTGTCTAAGACCAAAGTTTCACATCTCTTTTTTGCATCACTCCAGCTAAGTGGCAAATTTGTGATACCATTTTCCCATACAAGTCCTGTGCTGTTATCTATAATTGTTTTACCATCTTCACTAAGCGTAAAGTTATAATTGTCTTCTATTTTTGGACCACTTATACAGCGTACACGAAGTGTGTTATCTGATTTTGTACTATTGATTGTCAATGCATCAAAAAATCGTACTGCAAAAGCTCTTGTATTATCAGATCCAATTAACTCTTGGGATGTCCAAAAAATTCCATTATTTTTATATACAAATGCATCATCTATGGTTGGTTGTTCTACTGTACCACTTTTACCATAATCTGTTATTTCAAACAGTTCATGTCTATTTGGTAGTCTCCAATCACTCTTACCGGCGTATTGGAGTCCATCACAGTAGTTTTTTGCATCAAAAAAGTTAATATTTGTACCAACATGGTTTGAATCTTCCCATACTCTTTCACCGGCTGTAACTGTACCGTTTGCATTTGTAGTAAAATTTCGATCATCACCAAAAGGAGATCCCAAAACTACACCGTCATCCACCCCTGTTTTATATACTTTTCTTGTATACACAGCGTCATTTAAATCATCAGTTATAGTGATTGTAAGATTTTGAGATGATGAGTTATTGTTGTCATCTTTAGCTTTAATAGTTATCTTATAAACACTGTTTTTATCACTATCTGAAGGATTTTCAAAATCCGGTGTAAAATTTAAAAAAGATAAATCTCCACTGCTAGAGTTTAGTTCAAATCTATTTTGATCAATACCCTCTAAGTTATAGATAACTGAACCATTGTCCGTAACTGCAGAAATGGTAAAGTCAAGTGATCTATTTTCCTGTATCTCATAATACTCAGCAGATGTAAAAGTAGGACCATTATCTGTTTCGTCATCTATTACGGTGATAATCATATTTAATGTACTACTGTTTTCTTTTAAATCTTTAGCTTCTATTCTAACATGGTAATTTCCATCACTATTGCTATCGGTTGGATTTTCAAAATCAGTAGAGGTTTTAAAGCTAAGTACCCCTAGATGTAAATCAATATTAAATTTATCGCTATCAGCACCATCTAAAATGGTATAACTTACATTGTTTTCATCATTTGCTTGTACTGTAATAATTGTTGTTAAACCTTCTTTTATGTTTACTTTATTAGTTGTAGTAAAAGTTGGGGCAGTAGTATCTTCGGTTTTAGAGTTAGTATTACCACATCCTATTAGTATGGTCATTATAATAGATAGAAAAAAAACTTTTTTTATATTCATCATAATCAATTCCCTCCTCTGACACATCTACTTCTTACAGAAACATTATTTTCTTTAGCAATCAAAGCATCATTTTGTACATCTCTAAGATTTGGCTCATCCCAATAGTTTTCAACATACCATGCAGTTGTAGTATCTAATTCAGATGATGACCAGTAAGGTCCTGTTTTTTGTGCTGTTAATGGACTAAAACTGTATTCATTGTCATTATTTGGAATAATTGAGTGAAGTTCATTTATATTTGGCAGACGCCAGTCTGTTTTATTGTCAAGTGTAAGGTTTTCACATCGTAATTTTGCATCACTCCATGAAATTACCGGGTCAATTGCAGTTGTATTGTTTTCCCATTCAAGATTTGTTGTACTATCTGTTATGGTTAAAGTACCTCTAAATTGACCGTTAGGGATAGTAAAACCACTTACACAGCGCACATGATAGCCCTCTATATTAGTTTTATTACTTGCAAAATCAACAGCATTGTTAAAGTTAATTGTCCAACTTTGATTATTTTCACCACCTGGTACACCGCTATATGGGAATAACTCTCCAGATGTCCAAAAATATCCGCCACTTTTATTGTTAAAAACTGCATCTATTTTTGGCAAAGAGGCATAATTTACAATCTCATAAAGTTCTCGCCTAGTTGGCAACCTCCAATTAGTTTTACCTGCATAGTCAAGATTTGCACAATATTTTTTTGCATCATCATAATTAATGTTGTTGTTTATATGATTTGAATCTTCCCAGACTCTCTCAAGTACACTAACTGTTCCATCGCCATTGGTGGTAAAATTTCTAACATCTCCATAAATACTTTCATTTAATCCTGTTTTAAAAACCTTTTTTGCACCATAAGTACTATCTGTTGAATTATTTAAAATAGTTACAGTAATATCTTGGATTGCTTTATTTCCAGCACTATCTTTAGCTGATACTGTTACTTCATAAATTTTATCATTGTTTTTATCTGAAGATATCTCAAAATCAGGAATTAAATTTTTAAAAGAGAGTTTACCGCTACTTGAATTTATATCAAATCTTATAGCATCAGCTCCTGAGTCTATAGCATATATTACACTACGTGTCTCATCAGTTGCTTGTACAATGTGTGAAAATATCTCATTTTCTTCTGTTTGAAGAGTTGTATCAGATGAAAAAACCGGTGCGATTTGATCACCATCATCTGAAGGATCATTTGAGATAGTGACAAAAAAAGTTTGAGTAGCTGTTTTACCGCTACTATTTTTTGCTTCGATGATAACTTCATAAGTTTTATCTCCATCAGCATCTGTTGGATTTTCATAATCTTGTGCTGTTTTAAAGCTAAGTAGTCCCGAATCTTTGTCTATTTCAAATTTTGTCTCATCAGCTCCACCGGCAATACTATATGTGACACTCTGCGTATCTGTTTGTATTGTTAAAATTTGACTTTCACCTTCTTGGAGTATTTTTGTCTCTTTGGTGGTAAACTGTGGTGCTACTGTACCATTACTATTTGATTTATTTCCATTGCCACATCCATTAAAAAATAGTGTAGCAGTTAATATAAAAAGAATAATCTTTGTTTTTTTAAATAACATTATAGATGTCCCCCACGAATACATATACTATATACACTGACTGCATTATCTAG
>CAYUSV010000033.1:0-18384 GCA_964447385.1 uncultured Campylobacterales bacterium
TCTCTCCAAAGGTATACTCAAAATAGCTACCTTCGTGGAGTTTGGACTCTATTTTTACATCTATACCCTCTTCATTTATAATTTTTCCTACGATATTAAGGCCTATTCCAAAACCACCCTTTGAGTTATCTTCTCTATAATATCTTGAAAATATCATTTGGGGCTCTTTTATACCAATTCCAAAATCTTTGAAGCTAAGGGTAATTATATTTTTCTTTTTCTCTAGCGTCAATATAACTTTTGAGTTCTCTTTTGAATATTTTATAGCATTTGATAAATTATTGTCAACGATTTTTTGAAGTTTGGTTGGTATAAAATTTATCATAATATCATCGTCAACCTTGGATATGAGCTCAATATTTTTAAGTTCAGCAATATCTCTAAAATAATCAATTGATTTTTTCAAAAAGTCAGAAAAATTTATATTTTGTCTATCAGATCTATTGATGGTTTGTTCTTTTATAAGATAGTTCATATCATTATATATAGTAGATAAAATTTTCGAGGCTGATTTTATTCTTGATAGATATCTATTTTTTCCGAATTTTTCACTAAACATGTCTATATTTATATTTATAATTGACAGAGGTGTGTTTATCTCATGCATAGCATCTTTTATAAAATCATCTAAGGTTTTATTTATTTGCTTGAAAGGTTTTGCAAAATTTTTAAGTATTGTGATAGAGAAAAGAAAAGTAATTATTAAAATCAACAAAAAGACTATCAAAATATTTTCCAAAACAGCATATATATTAAACTCTGTCTCAACAACTAAATACGTTGCATTAAAATATCTATTATTGTTAAATTTCATTATATAAAGTCTGTTACTATCTAACTTGCTATAGCCTTGTCTTAAAGTATGCGTTGTAATTTTACTTTTTGTTGTAGAAAATATAGGATTTGCATTATTATCATAAAGTCCCGCTTGATATGACTTATATCTAGGAAAGGTAAAATAATCATCTATATTGGGATTAAATTTTTCCATCTCATTTATAATTTGTATCGCTTTTTTCTTAAGAGATATCTCTGTTTTTACCTCTTCTAAAGAGTATCTATATTTATCATAAATAGCAAAAGGTGCAAAAAGAATTGCTATAATTATTGCAGTATATATACTTGCATATTTGAGTGAAAACTGTTTTTCATTTACTTCAAGTTTCAAGCTTATATCCTACACCTCGTATATTTACAATCAAATTTTTGTCAAGTTTTTTTCTTAAATTATTTATCTGTACCCTTATATTTGCCGGATCAACATAATCATCCCAAACATACTCTCTAATCATTTGTGGAGTAACCACTTGATTTTTATGTTTTACAAAAAGATCTAAAATCATCTTTTCAGTTTTTGAAAGCTTTATCTCTTTTTCATTATATTTGAGAATAAAATTTTTTGTATCATACACATAGTTTAGTGAAAGTTCTACAATATCATTTTTACTTTTAGGAGACGCAAGTTTAAGTGCAGTAGCAACTCTAAGTCGAAGTTCGGCTAACTCAAATGGCTTTTTGATATAGTCATTACACCCCACATCAAACCCTTTTTCTAAGTTATCAATCTCAGTAAATGATGTGATAAAGATAGCTGGTGTATCTATATCATTTTTTCTAACTTGCTCTAAAAGTTCAAAACCACTCATTCCTGGTACATTTACATCTAACAACAGAAGATCATAAGAGCTGTAATATATAGCATCAAATGCATCATCACCATGATAATAGTCATCTACAACATAATTGTTATCTTCAAGAAACTCTTTTATAGATATCCTCAAAGTATACTCATCCTCTAACAGTAATATTTTCATAATAATATTCTCATCATCTAATCTCTCCTTGGATAACTTTTTTATCCCTATTGTGCAAAATTAACTCTATAAGCTCCTCTTTTGTAAACTCATCAAGCAGTATTCTAGCAGCTTCGTCAAAATCTAATCTATCTTTTTCATCCACCAAATCTTTCAATATAGATAAGTGCTCTTTATTTAACCCAAGGAAAATATTTTTGTCTCTACTTTTTACATAATTGTATGTATCCGTAGGAGTACTATCAAGCGAATATATGCTTCTAAGAATAGACTTTTGTTCACCTATAAGATTTTTAAAATTCTCTTTGTCAATAATAGCTATAAAAGTACCAAGCCTAACACCATTTACATTTCTAAGTGGATATGATGCAAAAAACAGAGTCCCTGATTGTAAAAAATCATTTTGCATCAACTCCATAAGTTCATGTTCATTTAAAGACTTCAACTTATTTATAAGGTCAAGATTTGCATTTTGATTTGCTACCACATAATTCTCGCCAAGGGTAAAAAGTTTTTTCCGCTCTATATAGATTTTTGGAACCAAATTAACATTTATAAGTGGTATTATCTCTATTTGATACTCTCTTATCTTTGAAACAATTTCATCATAAAGTGTGGTAACTTCCAATACACCTAAAAATTCATTTTTATAGGTTATCATTGAAGATGATTTTATACCAAGTGGTAAACCTATATCAATACCAGTTTTTGGTTTTTGGTTTTTGATTGCCTCTCTTAAGTTAGCTTTTCTTCCCGTAATAAGTGGAATAGTAGGAAGAGAGGACTCCCAACTTCTAGCAAAAATCTTTAAATTTTTTGTAAAAATTTGAATATAAATATCTTTTGTACTAGCGTGTTGTTTAAGTGACCTTGCAGAAGCCTCTAAAACTCTATATCCCAATGTTCTATTGTGTTCCATTACCACATCTTGAATAGCTCTAGAATTTCCAAGTGCTATAGCCAAAGCAAGAGATGGATTTTTTTCATTGTCTATTGTATCAAATAGTATCTTGTTGATATTATCATGAATTTGCTCTTGCTTTTGCAAAGTCTGTTTTTCATTGATATTGATTATCAAAATGATAAAAGCAATAATAACTACTACACTCAGAAATAGGAAAATTCTTCTCATAATCTATTTCATTATTTCTAAAGCATAACCAATTTTCTAAAAATTACTGATATCTAATATATACCTAGCAAGTGCTCTTTGTTCATCTTCATAAAGATTTCGTATCTTGCTAAGTTGTGGTCTCATCATAGATGCTTTTGCTGGATACACTCTAGCCTCAGCATTGCCCTTGAAAAAATCCATAAGTGCATTCTCATCCATACCATAACTCATTCGTATAGTTATCAAAGATGGACCTACTGTCTCCATATTGGTATCATGACACATTGTGCAACCATTTGACTCAAATAGAGTTTTTCCATCCAAACCTTGTTCACTAAAACCATTTTCATCTAAAACCTTCATTTCAAACGCATTTATAGACGAAACAAAAAGTAGTATCCCAAATAATAACTTTTTCATTTTTCTCTCCTAACATAATTTTTAAACCATTTAGTTAAATATATATCGACATTATATCACAATAAATTACTCTTTAAGATATTTAGCTTTTATTGGTCTAGGTACCGCCCAATCATGTTCAATCAGTATATCTTTTGCATTTTGACTTCCATTTAAATATGCATTTTGTTGTAGCTTTTTTGCTTTTTTAATATCTTTTTTCACTCCATCACCACTCAGATACATCAAACCTAACTCATACTGAGCTTCACCCAAGCTTTGATCAGCCGCTTTTTGAAACCAAAACGCTGCCTCTTGATCATCTTTTACTGTACCTTTTGTATCACGATACATCTTACCAAGCATGTATTGTGCCCTTGCATATCCCAAAGGTGCAACCATCTCATACCAATAAAACGCCTTTTTATAATCCACACCTACGCCATTTCCATCATAATAGATGTCGCCTAAATGAAGTTTAGCATCCAGATTACCTTTATTGGCTGCTTTTACAAACCATTTTGTTGCCTCTTGATAATCTTTTTTAACACCTCTACCTTCATAATACATATAACCTAAATCATACTCAGCCTCTACATAACCACTAGCAGCTGCCTCCTTAAACCAATAGATAGCTTCTTGATAATTTACATCAGTAACAGTCCCTAAATAATACATACGACCCAAAGCATGTTGAGAATTTATATCACCAGCCTCTGCTCTTTTTTTTACCTCTTTTAAAGCTCTGCTCCTCATATAATCATTACTATTCATCTGCTCTTTTTCAAGTGAAGAGGCAATTTTAGCTCTGTGTTTCATCTGCGATACATTTTCAACATCACCAGCATACATTACCCCCTGCAAGAAAATCATCTTAACTGCAACAATCAAACATAATTTTTTCATCTTTTCTCTCTTTAATTTTACTTTTTATGGCATCTTTTACAGACACTAAAAGGTCTTTTACCTTTAGTTCTAAGTAGATATACTCCATTTGAACCATGTGGGTTATGACAACTAGAACAGACAAGCTCACGACTAGGACGAGCAGGATCAGGTCTACCGCGTGTTGGATGAGCACCGCTATTTCTGCCAAAAACAAAACTACCTATGACATGTTTACCACTAGCCTTTTCAGAGTGGCAAGTTGTACAAAGTTTCCAGATAGGTTTTCTTAAAAAAAACTCATAATCTGAAGAGTGAGGGTTATGGCACTTGTTGCACCTTCCAGATCTTAGAGGTCCGTGTTCAGATGTATTTGAAAACCATTTTTTACCTATTCCTTCATGACAATTAAAACATTGATTCATTATTGGATCAGGTGCTAAATATTTTGACTTACTCCTATCCTCTTCGTTAAATTCAGCAGTTTGACCAATATGGCACTCTGTGCAGAGATAATTTACTGTTGGTGCATGTACATTTTTTTTAGAAGTTATAGAGTTATGACACTGATAACAGTTAGACTCCTCTGGGTTTTGTACCAAATCAAACTCTTTTTCATTCTTAGCAGAGAGATGTTTTTGTAAAGTTTTTTTATCTTTTTTCATATTGTGACAAGAGATGCAAAGCTTCTCATTTTTATCGTTATGAAAAAAGTTCTTTTTATATCCATTGGGCTCTTCAACAGCAACTTCAAATACTTCAACTCTATGAAAGAGATTTAACTCTCTGTTTGATAAATCACCATTTTTATTGTATCCAACTAAAAGAATTTTATTTAGACCCAATTTTAATTTTATACTCTTACAGTAAATACTCCTCTCTTTGTCATTAGTCTTAAATATAATACTTGGTTCACCATTTACAACAATATTTACCTCTTTTAACGCACTATCTAACTTTTTAATTACGATAGTTGCATACTCTTGGTCAAAAACACTTTTATCCGCTGGAAAAATTATCTCAAATGGTTCACTCTTTAGTGTTTTGTTTCCTGCTTCTAAATTAGCCGTAAAAAAAATAAAAATCGATAAAAAGAGAGAAATAATATTTTTATTCACTACATACTCCCTCTACTTCAAATTTTTTATAGGTTTTTCTCTATCATAATATCGTCTTGCATGACAAGCCGGTGCACAAGATCCACCTGTTGGAGTCTCAATAAATCTAAGAGGAAAACTTATCTTTCCAAATTTAGTCTTTTTTTTCAGATGGTGTGGATAATCTTTAGTCCCATGCCAATCATGACAAGCTCTACAAGTCCTACCTTTTTTCTTATTCACATGAACAAAATGTATGTTATGGTTACCATTTCTAAAGTTTGTATCACCAATTGTACGCTCTTTTTTTATTTTATCTGCGTTATGACACTGAAAGCAAATATAATTTTTCTCATCAAAAGCTCCATAAAATGTTTCAGGGAATGGTTTTTTAAGCATTCTCAAATTATTAGAACCATGAGGGTTATGACACATTGCACAATCCCCCCACTTGACAGGTCCATGCCAATCCGGATTTTCCTGTAGATACTTACCCATATCTTTTATAACCGCTCCATCCTCATCTCTGACCTGCGTTTGAGAGTGACACTTTAGGCATACATCCTTTACTGTATCACCTTTAATCATTCGAGGCTGCCCCGTACCGTGTGGATCGTGACAATTTTGACAATCTTTATCCATATTTATAGCACCGTGCTTATTTTTAACAGTTGTGATCCACTCTTGCTTATCCACATGACAAGTCAAACAGATATCTTTTTTTCGATCAGCTCTTAGTTGAAATTTATAATCTTCAGTATGTGGATCATGACAATTTACACATGAGTCTTGAACAGGGGGATGGATATTATCTGTAGTTTTCAAAAAATCGGCTTTTGCAGCATGACATGATGTACAAAGTTCATTAATATTTGAAAACCTCAATAGTGTTGAGTTTTCCGATTCATGGGGATTGTGACACAATGTACAAGCACCAGCAGCAACCGGACCGTGAATAAACTTTTTTCCCTCTTTTGCCTCTTTGTCATGGCATTGATAACACAGACCTGGCAAATCCATCATAAGATCATTACCATTTTTTGGGTTATCATTTTTATGACATAGTGTACAAACCTTTGTCTCATATGGTGGATGAATAACTTTTTTTGCCTGCTTTAGATTTGGAGGAAAAATCAAATCATTTGACACTACAGGTGCTGGAACTACTACCTTTACAACCTGTTTTTGTATATTTTTTTCCTGTTTTACAATCTCTTTCACTACATTTTGAGCTTTTTTAGCCGGTTCATCTGCAGTTATATTTTTTACCGTCGCCTCACCGCTACTACTACAACCACCCATAAACAGCAGTCCTACAACGGTAAAAACCAATAAAAAGGTCTTCTTAATACACATAAATTTCATCAAATCTATCCTCTCAAATATAATAAATTTTTATTTTAATATGCTAATTATTCAATATTTTAGCTTAAAGTTAAATTATATTTTCCTATATTAAGCAATAGGGCATAACATTTTAATTCAATAGACTTCTTACAAGACTATATCTTAGAGGCAAATCCTCCCTTTAGTCTAAGCCTCACTATGGCAATTTTGCAAGAAGTCTAATATCATAGTTTGTTGATAAAGTTACTTGACATTATCTTTTATTTGTAGTATAATTCGGCCTCGTATTACATCCATTTAGAAAGGGTATCGTGAAACAAAAAAAAATTGAAGTCCAACAGAGATGGCACTGATTTCATCAAAAGGGATGTACGGCTTGGCAGCCATGTACGAACTGTACATGATTAAGAGTAGTAAACCGATTCAAATCAAAGAGATTTCAACAAATGCTGACATTCCTCAAAATTACCTCGAACAGCTTTTAGCGACGCTTAGAAAAGCAGGACTTGTTAATAGCACAAGAGGAGCTTATGGAGGATATCGTCTAGCAAAAGATGCTCAAAATATCACAATTAGAGAAATTTTTGAAGCACTTGAAGGTGGTCTTGACATAACCCAATCAGAGACAAAAAACCCAGCTTTGGCTCTTTTTTATGAGGATAAAAACACTGAGCTTAAAACAATATTTAATATATCACTAGCAGATTTGACAAAATATCAACAGATAGTGTCAGGGCAAATTTGCTACAATATCTAAATCTTAAAAAAAGGAAAATTATGAATTATGCGCAAAATGTTACAGAACTTATCGGAAATACACCGCTTGTTAAACTAAATAGCATCTCAAATAAAACAGGAGCTACCATACTTGGAAAATGCGAATTTTTAAATCCCTCTCACTCTGTAAAGGATAGGATAGGATACAACATGATTTCTGAAGCTCTAAAAAGAGGAGATATAACAACCGATAGTAAAATAATTGAACCTACAAGTGGCAATACTGGTATAGGTTTAGCGATGGTTTGTGCAAGTTTAGGTCTTCATCTTACCCTTACTATGCCAAGTTCTATGAGTTTAGAGAGGAGAAAACTTTTAGTAGCACTTGGAGCAGAACTTGTTTTAACAGAACCTGCAAAAGGGATGAAAGGTGCAGTTGATAAAGCTTTTGAATTAGCCAAAGAGACTAAAAACTCATTTGTACTTCAACAATTTGACAACCTTGATAATCCAGCTATTCATAGAAAAACCACCGGTGAAGAGATATTAAAAGATACAGATGGAAAGGTAGATATATTTATCTCTGCTGTTGGAACAGGTGGAACTATTACCGGAGTTGGTGAAGTGCTAAAAAAACATAATCCAAATATACAAATTATTGCAGTTGAGCCAGTAACTTCTCCTGTACTCTCAG
The DNA here is from genome assembly GCA_964447385.1 of uncultured Campylobacterales bacterium. Classification (GTDB taxonomy): domain Bacteria; phylum Campylobacterota; class Campylobacteria; order Campylobacterales; family QNZT01; genus SZUA-1433. Next base: position 8,068 of record CAYUSV010000033.1, read on the forward strand.
GTGGACAACCAGGACCACATAAAATACAAGGAATTGGCGCGGGCTTTATTCCTGGAGCTTTAAATACTGAAATTTATGATGAAGTATTAGAGATAAGAGATGAAGATGCAAAACAAGCAGCAAAAGATCTTGCACTTGATGATGGTTTGATAGTAGGTATCTCATCAGGCGCTAATGCTTATATTGCTGCACAAGTAGCAAGCAGAGAAGAAAACAAGGGTAAGATAATTGTTACCATGCTCAATGATACGGGCGAAAGATATCTAAGCTCCGGCTTATATGATGATTAAAAATTTAAAAGGGAATACCATACTCGAAGATGGTATTCTTTATCTAGATTTTACAGCTTCAGGACTTGCATATAAACCAATTGAACAAAAACTACAAAAAATTTTAAAAACTTATGCTAACACACATACTGAAGTTGGATACAATGCTACAATCACGACAGAACATTACAACAATGCGAGAGCCTCACTTAGAAAAACCCTTGAGATAAATGATGATTTTTATATCATTCCTTGTGGCACGGGAGCAACTGCAGCTATAAAAAAGTTTCAAGAGCTTATGGGACTTTATATTCCTCCAGCTACAAAAAAAAGATATAAGATAAAATCAGAATCTTATGAACTACCGTTAGTAATAATCGGTCCTTTTGAACACCACTCAAACGAAGTAAGTTTTAGAGAAGCACTATGCGAAGTCATCAGAATACCTCTAAATGATAAAGAAACTATAGATTTGGAATATTTAGAAGAGGTACTCAAAAAAAACAGAGGTAGAGAGATATTTGGCTCATTTGCTGTTGCGTCAAATGTTACTGGTATCATCAATCCTATAAAAGAGATTTATGAGATAATGAAAGAGTATGCTGCAACCGTATGTATGGATGCAGCCGCTTCATCTCCATATTTTAATATTGATTCAAATTATTATGATGCCATGTATCTCTCAGCTCACAAACTCTTAGGAGGTCCTGGTAGTTGTGGGCTTTTAGTAATTAGAAAAACTCTATGTGACTGCAAAGAAGTACCGACATTTGCAGGGGGAGGAACAGTATCGTATGTTTCAAGAGCCTCTCATACATTTAGACAAAAAGTTGAAGAAAAGGAGGATGCAGGAACCCCGGGAATATTACAATTTATAAAAGCATCCTTAGCTTATGAGCTAAGAAATGAGATAGGTTTAAACTTAATAGCCAAAAAAGAGCAAGAGTTAAAAGAGTGTTTTAAAAATGAAGTTGAAAACATGAAAAATATAAAACTCTATTGCCATAAAAATCACCACAAATTAGCTATATTTTCTTTTAATATCAAAGATATAGACCCATACAAACTTGCTCAAATTCTATCTGACAAATATAAAATACAAGTAAGAGCAGGATGTAGTTGTGCCGGACCTTATGGGCATGACTTGCTAAATTATGAAGATGATCAAACTTTTTCACAAAAACCAGGCTGGATTAGAGTTGGTTTTCATTTTATGCATAGTTGTGGTGATATAAAATACTTTTTTGATTCGTTAAGAGAAATAACTACATAGATTGTATTAAAGAGGATATTGGCATGGATTATAAATTAAAACTTTTGAAAAAAGCTTTTATACTATTTTTACTTTTAAGTTTCACAAACACATATCTACTCATAGCAAAAGTTAACTACTCAATACAATTAGCAACGGCAAAAAAAAATGCCAATGGATTAAAGTTTATGCAAACACAAGCAGATAGGTTAAGCCTTACCCTGAAACGAGATGTTCGTATAGTTGCCGGTGAAAAATTTTACATACTTTATGCACTTTTTGTTGATTCAAAACTTGATGCTATGATGAGTCTAATTGAGTATCAAAACTACTTTGAAGATGCACTCATCAGAAAACATGATCCGATGGCAGTTAAATTGATAAGAGACTATTCAAAAGGTTACTCCTTAGAGACATTAGAGACTGAAATTAAAGAGATAAAAATCAATAAAACCGAAGCTAAAAAAGCCAAAATTCAAAAAAAGAAAAAAGCTAGAGAGTCTTATGCCAGAGAAATAGAAGAAAAAAAAAGAGTTAAAAATAATAGTGAAAAAAATCTCTTTTTTACTAACAATATGTTAGTTGGTCGTACAATTTTTATCATCTATTTAGATAGACAAAGAGACGGTGGTGCATTAGTTGCTATGAATTTAAACAAAGATTACAGTATGAAGTTTGAAGTTGCTGTAGGGAGAGAAGATGCTGGAGTTGGAAAATATTTTATAGATTTTCAGGGTAGATTTTATATCTATCTTGATGAGGCAGACAGATATGGCTCATACTATACACTAAAAAAACAGACACCAGAGTATCTAATAGCCCAAGCTTGGGAAAACGGTGTAAAAGACTCAAACGAGATACGATTTTACTACAATTTTGACAAAGCTATGTACTATTTAAACTCTCTATAAATTAAGTAAGTAACAGTCCAGAACTTACTCTTTTAGCATAATCCTTATATTATAATGAAGTGGAATTGGAATTTTATCAGTTTTTTTAATATTTGACTGCATTAAACCACTTTTACATGTCAACTTAAGAGGTCTATCACTCTTCACAATTTCACACTGATAGCTACTAATCCCAGTTAAATATCGTGGTTTATAATCTCTAGCTAAATTAAAGTATAACTTATCATCAATTCTAAAGCGGTTTTCATTATTACCGGAAAGTGCTAAAAGCAATGCATCACTTATATCTTTTTCAGGCAAACTAACTTGTAATTCAACTGTAGAAAATTCATAATCACAAATATTTTTGCCAAATGCTTTATCCCATTTTAATGGAAGAGCAAGTCTAAAACTATCTTTACCAAAAGATGAAACAGTTGCGGTATAAGTACTATACGATGACCACCCTAAACTTAATTCATAACACTCTTTGTTCATTTTAGTAGACTCAAATATAGTTTTTAAAGTAACCATTAAACCTGTATCAATATTTCCAGCCACAATAATATCTTCGCTATATTTTTTTCCTTTTACATCAACTTTTGACTGATAAATTGAGGTAGGTTTAACTCCAAGTGAACAACCATTCATCAGAAATATTACGAATGTACAAAATATAATATACTTGTATTTCATAGTCCATTCCTTACTTTTGCTTAAAATTTATAAACTTTTATTTTTCTAGTAAAATTTATTATATCTAATTTTTAATAATTATACAAGAGTTTACTATTTAATTCTAAAACATTTATCTGATATAATATATGTATCATATTATCAAAGGGCGCTTCATCTATGGAAAATGTATCATTGTTGGATTTAGTTTCAATCTCACTCATTCTTTTTTTAGGTATCAAAGGAATTTTAAGAGGTTTTGTCAAAGAGGTTTTTGGACTTATAGGAATTATCGGTGGTATCTATGTCGCATCAAAATATGCACAAGCAGCCGGTGAATTTGCAGATGCAAATTTTCTAAATCTTCAAAATAAGGCTTCTATTTATCTTATCGGTTTTATCACTGTGTTGATTATTTTTTGGTTACTGATTACTTTTATCGGTGCTATGTTAGGAAAATTAGTTAACTCAAGTGGATTAGGAATTGTCGATAAAATTTTAGGTTTTATAGTTGGTGGAGCTAAGATATTTCTGATATTTTCAGTGATTATCTATGTACTCTCAAATATCGCTATATTTAAAAGTAGTTTAAACTCTATGTTTGAAAATAGCATGATGTACCCTATATTTAAAGATGTTGGTTCTAAAATAGTCCAAATAGATCCATCAACACTAGAAAAAAATAATAATATTTCAATAGATGAAGATACGAAAAAAGAGTAAAGGCTTTTAACATGGAAAATATTGAAAAACTTCCTTATGGGGAGTTGCTTAAAAAATTCAAAGCACTCCTTAAGGCAAACAATTTAAAATATACCGCTCAAAGAGAAGCAATTTTAAAAACACTTTTTGATCACCCTTTACACTTTACCCCTGAAAATCTCTATCTACTTGTCAAGAACAATTACCCAGAACTAAACACGGGTATCACGACAGTATACAGGACATTAAATCTACTTGAAGAGAACAACATTGCTACCTCAATCTCTTTTGGATCAGCTGGAAAAAAGTTTGAACTAAAAAACAAACCACACCACGATCACCTCATTTGTGAACAATGTGGAGATATTGTTGAATTTGAAGATCCTCAAATTGAGAAACTTCAAGACAAAATTGCTAAAATGCACAACTTTAAATTAACAAACCATTTATTGCAACTATATGGAATTTGTAATAAATGTCAAAAAGCTTAGGAGAGAGACACATTGATCTTTGACAATCAATACGAACAACAGAGAATAGAAAAAGGGCAAATCTTAAAGGATACAGGTAATGCACCTTATCCACACGACATTAGCAAAAGTTCAACAACAAAAGAGTTTAAAGATCAATTTGCTTATGTAACACAAAGCCAAGAGAAAAGAGATGAGAGTAAAAACTCAAAAATCAACGGAAGAATTAAATTTTTACGAATCATGGGAAAAGCTGCTTTTGTTAAAATTGAAGATGAGAGTGGAATTTTACAGATTTATATATCAAGAGATAATTTACCGGAGGGTTTTTACAACAACACATTTAAAAAGTTAATTGAAGTTGGTGATATAATTAGTGTAGAGGGATATCCTTTTGTGACAAAAACAGGAGAGTTATCTTTACATGTTACAAAATTTACTTTAGCAACAAAATCGATCAAACCACTTCCTGAAAAATTTCACGGTCTTCAAGATGTTGAGCTTAGATATAGGCATCGTTATCTTGATATGATCATGAACCCAGATATCAAAAACAGTTTTAAAGTAAGAAGTAAAATCGTTAGTATCACTAGAAGATTTTTTGAAGATAAAGGTTTTTTAGAGGTTGAAACTCCCATGATGCACCCAATTCCAGGTGGAGCAAATGCAAAACCTTTTATAACACATCATAATGCATTGAATATAGATAGATATCTTAGAATTGCCCCTGAACTATATTTAAAAAGATTGGTTATAGGTGGTTTTGAAGCAGTATTTGAGATCAATAGAAATTTTAGAAATGAGGGTATGGATCATACTCACAACCCAGAATTTACAATGATTGAGTTTTATTGGGCATATCACAACTATCAAGATCTTATGAAGTTAACTGAAGAGCTTTTTGAGGAGCTTTTACAAAAACTAGATCTACCAAAAACAATAACTTATAGCGATAAGCAAATTAATTTAACCACACCATTTAAAAAAATATCTTGGGCAGACTCTCTAGTGGAAATTGGCGAAGTACCAAAAGATATGTTAAAAGACAAAGAAGCGATGTTTACATATCTAAAACAAAATGGTTATAAATGCGACACAAACTTATCGGTAGCGAAACTTCAATGTGAACTGTTTGATAATTTTGTTGAACCAAAACTAATTGATCCAACATTTATAACCCACTACCCTATTGAGATAAGTCCACTCGCTAGAAGAAGTGACAAAGATCCAGATATCGCCGATAGATTTGAATTTTTTATAGCAGGTATGGAGTTTGCCAATGGTTTCAATGAGCTAAATGATCCCATAGATCAATATGAACGATTTAAAAAACAGATAGAAGATAAAAATAGTGGGGATGACGAGGCACATGCCATGGACGAAGAGTTTGTACACGCACTGGGTTATGGTATGCCTCCAACAGCAGGTCAAGGACTTGGAATTGATAGACTTGTGATGCTTTTGACAAATCAACACTCCATAAGAGATGTTATACTTTTCCCTGCAATGAAACCAGTTAACACAGAAAAAAATGACGAGGATAGAGAATGAATTTTTTAGAAAAAGCTGACCCAAAAGTTTATAATATTTTGCAAGATGAGTTAAAAAGACAAACTGACCATTTAGAGATGATTGCTAGTGAAAACTTCACATCTCCTGCTGTTATGGAAACTATGGGAAGTATTTTTACTAATAAATACGCAGAAGGTTATCCATACAAGCGGTATTATGGTGGATGTGAATACGCTGATGCTGTTGAACAGTTGGCAATAGATCGAGCTACACAACTATTTGACTGTAAATTTGCAAATGTTCAACCACACTCAGGTAGCCAAGCAAACCAAGGTGTCTATCAAGCACTATTAAAACCATATGATAAACTTTTAGGTATGGATCTAAGTCATGGTGGACACTTAACACATGGATCAAAAGTTAGCTCTTCTGGTAAAACTTACTCTAGCTTTTTCTATGGTGTAGAGCTTAATGGTTATATAAATTATGATCGAGTAATGGATATTGCTAAAATTGTTAAACCAAAGATGATTGTTTGTGGTGCAAGTGCATATCCAAGAGAGCTTGATTTTAAAAAGTTTAGAGAAATTGCAGATGAAGTAGGAGCTATACTATTTGCTGATATTGCACATATCGCTGGACTTGTAGCAGCAGGCGAGCACCCTAGCCCATTTCCTTACTGCGATGTTGTAACAACCACTACACATAAAACCTTAAGAGGTCCAAGAGGTGGAATGATTATGACAAATGATGAAGATATAGCCAAAAAGATAAACTCTGCAATCTTTCCAGGAATTCAAGGTGGACCGTTAATCCATGTGATAGCCGGTAAAGCTGTTGGGTTTGGCGAAAATTTACAAGATAGTTGGAAAACTTATGCAAAAGATGTAAAAGCAAATGCAAAAGTACTCTCAGATATTTTGATAAAAAGAGGTTATGATGTCGTAAGTGGTGGAACAGATAACCATCTGATTTTGGTCTCATTTTTAAACAAAAGCTTTAGCGGTAAAGATGCTGATGCAGCACTTGGCGATGCAGGAATCACAGTAAACAAAAACACCGTTCCAGGTGAGATAAGAAGTCCTTTTGTCACAAGTGGTATCCGTATCGGTTCTCCTGCTCTAACTGCTAGAGGAATGAAGATAAAAGAGTTTGAAATTATAGGTGAAAAAATTGCAGATGTTTTAGACAATATCAATGACAAAGCACTTCATACTAAAATTAAAGAACAGATGAAAGAGTTGGCAAGCAATTTTGTCATATACGATAGAGCTATTTACTAGGATTTATTTATGTACAATGTTGATATTTCACTTATAAAAATTGTGTCAGACCACTACTGGATCAAGCAAGAAAAAATAGTTAATAAAATTAACTATAAAGGTAAGATGTTTTTTGACAAGTATGAGAAGGTAGATGCGCCTCTTACAAGATCTATTATGAATGATTACGATAATGGTAAAATTATAGTTGCTCATTCGATTATAAACAGTCGTGACAAGGTAGAAAATATTGTTTTTGATTACAATGGGAGAAATACTGAAAAATTCTGGCATCGCGCACAGTTGATGCTTAGAGAAGAGGGTTTTTTAAATTTTACAGCATATGAGAGTAAAACAACAGGACATCTACACTTATATGTTCACAAAGGTCACACAACGCTTCAAGAGGCGTATCAACTTTCAAAGACTTTATCTGCTAAACTCTCTACAAAACTTCCAAGGGAGTGGAAAATGTTTCCAAATCCAGATATCCCACGGGAATTTAATATTTTAAATTTACCTATGAAAGTCTACGCAAAAGAGCGTGGCGCTTCATGGGCAAAACATATGTAACTAAAAGGAGAGAATATGGAAGATAAACTAGAAAAATTGAAGAAAAAGAGTGATCTAAGCGATATAATACTGGAAAAAGGCAAATCTGATCCTGAAAGAGTTAAAAAATTACTATTAGGTGCTGCGTCTTTAGTACTTGTTGTCTTAATTGTTCTTATCGCAGTAAAAATGTTTAGTACTTCAAATGTCTCTCCAAGTGAAAGTTTAGCAAGTGTTGGAGATAGCATAAAAGAACAAAAAGAGCAGATCTCAGATACCGTAAATGATACAAAAGACGCTCTATTTAAAGAAGAACCGATCATTGATGAAAGTAGCGAAACTGATCTAAAATTTGAAGAGATGGTACGAAAACTAAAACTTCAAGACGAACAAGAAAACCAAGAAACCATTATTAAAAATGTAGATAAAAATATCAATATAGATACAAAACCTAAAGAAACAATTGTCAACAAAGAAAAAGAGATTAATATTGTAGATAAAATCAAAGAGATAACAAAAGCTACTCCTATAGTAGCAGAACCTATTGCAGTAACTAAACCTAAAGAGGTCGTAATATATACAAAAAAAGTAACTTCTCCTGCCCCATCCCCTATCTCACATTTAAGTGGATATTTTATCCAAGTTGGTGCAACAAGTAAATCATTTCCAGATAAAAGGTTTTTAACAAAGATTAAAAATAGCGGTTATGATTATATAGTTCACAAAGTTACAATAAAAAACAAAGATATCAAAAAAGTACTAGTAGGTCCATATACAACAAGAAACCAAGCTAGAGAAAACTTAAGTGATATACAATCTAAAATTAACCCGAGCGCCTATATTTATAGGATTAAATAAGGTGTTAGTGTATCGTCAACTACTTTTTGATCAACTAACACCAATTTCAATCTATAAAAAACTAAAAGAGAGATTTCCAAATGAGCTCTCTTTTTTATTTGAAAGTGCTATAAACTCAGAAAAAGGTAACTATAGTTTTATCTTTATTGGAGCAAATGAACGCATATCTTATAAAGACAACACTACTACTTTTACAGACATAGATGGAAATAGCAAAAAGCTACAAGAAAGCCCATTTGATTTTTTAAAATCATATTATAAAAAAATTGACCCTACACCGTATCTTGAAATATCAAAAAAGTTAGATATAGGCTATATTGATGGCTTTGTAGGTTTTATCGGCTACGATGGAGTTAAAATTTTTGAACCAACTCTTAAAAAACATATGGATCATTTAAAAGATGAATTAAATACACCTGATTTGGATCTAATACGACCAAAACTTGTTTTGGCATTTTCTCATAAAACAAATAAATTAACTCTCATTGCACATGATGAAATATACGCAAATGAGTTAGAAACTCTCGTATCGTATCTACAAGAACCTTATCAATATACACAAATAAAAAAGAGTACTATCGATGAAAAACAGGGCAATTTCTGTTTCTCTAAAGAGCAATTTTTCAAAATGATTGATGACTCAAAAGAGATGATAAAAAGTGGCGATGTGTTTCAGATACTTATGTCAAATCGTTTTACCCAATATGCCAAAATCGACCCACTATCATTTTATAGAGTTTTAAGGAGTAAAAATCCTTCACCATACATGTTTTTACTAGATTATAAAGAGTTTACAATAGCAGGAAGTTCGCCTGAAGTTATGGTAGGATTAAACGATAACCATATTCTTTTGCGCCCAATTGCAGGAACAAGAAAACGCGGTCAAACAGTAAAACGAGATGAAGAGCTAGCTACAGAGATGCTAAATGATGAAAAAGAGTGTGCAGAGCATCTAATGCTTGTAGATCTTGGCAGAAATGATGTTGGTCGTGTTGCTCAGTGCGGTAGTGTCAAAGTTACTGAGATGATGAGGGTTGAGCGCTACTCACATGTTATGCATATGGTCAGTGATATTGATGCAATTCTTGACAAAGAACATGATATGTTTGATCTTTTTGCTGCAACTTTTACAGCAGGAACTATGACAGGAGCTCCAAAAATTCGTGCAATGGAGTTGATAGCAGATTTTGAGGGCATAAAAAGAGGTTTTTATAGTGGAGCTGTAGGATACTTTGGTTTTGATGGAAATATGGACAGTGCTATAGCTATTCGAACTGCTTGGATAAATAGCAAAAAGATAGTCTTTCAAGCAGGTGCGGGGGTAGTTGCAGATAGTCAAAAAGAGCTTGAATACCTTGAAGTCAACAATAAACTAGGTGCTATGATGAGTACACTCAAAGAGTTAAAGATTGAAAACTAAAAACTTTACCATATTTGGAAATCCAGTAAAACACTCCATATCTCCAACAATGCATACTTTTGCCATAGATGGTTTAGGTTTAAAAGCCTCTTATTCAAAAACACTACTTGAAGATGCAAGCAGATTAAAAGAGATATTTTTAAAAAGCTTTGATGGCGCCAATGTAACTGTACCCCATAAAGAGAGTGCATATAAACTATGCGATGAAGTAATAGGCATCGGCAAAAAGATAGGTGCAGTCAATACCCTAATATCTAAAAATGGTAAAATGGTAGGCTACAACACTGACGCTGAAGGTTTTTTTAAATCAACAGAAGAGTTTAAAGAGCTTAAAAATATTTTGATAATTGGAGCAGGAGGAACAGCAAAAGCTATAGCTACCATTTTTAAAGAAAAAAACATCAATACAACAATCCTAAATAGATCAAAAAATCGTCTTGGTTTTTTCTACGATC
>CAYUSV010000034.1:0-17317 GCA_964447385.1 uncultured Campylobacterales bacterium
GCACTGTTTGATAATCGCTGTTATGATGAAGTTTGGTCTGGGATGGTTATATATAAGTGGTAAAAAAGAAGTATTAATACCTTTTTTTAATATAAAATCTTTTTTAATAGATTTTTTTCCTTCCTCATTTCCAGAAACACTATCATGATCCAATATTTCAAGCTTACAACTTAGTGTCAATTTTTGACTCTTTATAATTTTTTTATTTAGAAGGCTTGATGGAAATTTAGATTTTGATACTACTGTTTGTCTTAAATTACATAAACTAATAAGTTTTTCTTCATAATGTTCATCCCAAGGAAAACCAATAGGTTGACCGCCCCAATCTAAGCCGTGTAATTCAAAGTCTATAAACCAACTATCGGATGCATTAGCATCAAAGAGATTTAAAGGTAGAGACTCTATACCAAACATATCTATTCTGATTTTCATCTCTTTTCTAATCTCTTTTTTAATCTTTCTAATAGTCTCAATTGATTTAATTGGCCATATTTTCATGTTGTTGGTGGAGTAATAACTTTATCTCTTGCTAAATTCAATGATAGACCCATATTGTTTTAGCCGAATTTCCCCTCGGCTTGTTTGAGCAATTTTACCATGCTTATGGAATATACCGAAGCATTCTTATCTACTTGGAAGGCTTTTGCGAAGCCCTTTGCCGTTATCCAACCCATCTTCACCGGTAGAATAAACCGATGCTTGTACCCCAATTGCCGCTTTATAACGAAAACGGTTGTTCCATGCATCCATAGGATACCCATTCTTATAGGGAATAGTCTCTTTTAATTTTTGGACATAATCTTGCGAAATTCCCTTGCCGATGTAAGGGGTAAAATTTCCTTCTAAACGCAGAAAAGCATCCCCGACTTCTTGAGTAGGTGCTTTTTTGTGTACTTTGATATATGCCTTAAATATTTGTGATACCAAGGATAGTCTTTTTGCTGTAATCTTCATTTTTTCTATATGTTTATAATACTGAATTTGCCCTAGAGGATCTTGTATTTTTTTAAGTTCTATATCGTCACTGCTTTTTATGCCATCTGAACCCAAAGAAAAGAGAGGAGAGTACTTGCCGTTTACTCTTTGTGCTCTATACTGAAACGGGTTGCTCCATCGATCCAGAGGATAGCCATCTCTAAACAGTATCTTTCTACCAAGTTCAAGAGGGTATTTGTCGGCTGGTATCTCATCTTCATGGTATAAAAGCTGTTGCCCAGTTTTAGTATCGGGTATTTTGTGATATGTTTTTATATAAGGAGCTATAAACATTCGATACAAAAACTTCATCTCATCTTTGGTGCCCGTGATAGGGACCATGGCAATTTTTTTCTCTTGCCATTTTCTCTTTTTATACGACAATGTCCGCTCTTCAGGCAAGAGCCACTTACCGAAATCGATGTGATAACTATTTCTATTTTGACTGATAAGCTTTGTCTCAAGAATAATTTCGTACATATTGGGCTCTTTTACAAAAGTGATATTTTTAGGTGTCACATTAAAAAGTTCTCGTTTTTCTACTTTAACCAAGTAGGGTTGAAAATCACATATAAAAGACCATCTTTTTTCATCCAAAGGTATCGTGATTTCATAGTGGGATCCTGATGTTTCGGGCAAATACTGGAACTCTTCAATTTCCCCTTCATTTCCACCATTAAAAGCATGAAAATCTTGACATAAAACAGGTATCTTCGTTTGTGCTCGATAACGAACCTCAAAATAAGGGCTTCCCGAGCTTTCCAAATACTCGCCTTCCAATCTCAGCTCTCTTTTTTCAGAGAAAACACCTTTTGAAAAAAGCAGTAAAAACAGTATGGTGCTTATAAAATAAAACAGCTTTTTTTTCATCTTTAAAACCTGGTTTCTATATGTCGTAATGTTGTTAGTTGCTTTACTTCTTCATGGGATACGACTTCGCCATTTTTTATTTTTCCCACGACAAACAAGTGGTACTGGATATCCTCATAAGTACAGTCGTCAGATAAATTACGAATCATCTCTTGCGCTTCTAGTTTGACCGCTACCATGCATGCCCCTTTTTTGTTTTGCATTGTAGCATATTATGGGCTTGAGCCGAAATCATCGCAACGGGAATACTTTCAAAACTAAAATCATTCTCTTGGCATATTTCCTCTAATTCCTTTTCCGAATACTTGGCACACTCATTTTATTCCTTCGGCACTTTTTATGTAGTACCGACTATTGATTCTGCGCAACTATTTATTATTTAACTTACCCCAATAATCACTTATTAGCTAAGGCAAAAATCCATAATTTTATTTTCAACGCCTGGATTATTGACTTTTAAAGTTCCAATTTCTAAAGTTGTCATATAATAAGTAATATAATGACTACTGTATCACACCTTTTTCTAAATGCAATAGTTTTTAGTATTAAATTTATCTATGACAAATTTAATACGCCTTCAACCCATAAAAATGACCAAATACTTTAGAGATATTTTCAATCAAGAACTTATCCATAAGTTTTTCAACTCTATCTTTTTTCTTCCATACAGGAGTTGCTACACCACTTAACTTTTCGATCTCTTTTGTAGCTGTATATATCGATCCTACCTCATCGATAAGTCCAACATCCTTGGCTAACCTAGCTGTAAAAATATGAGCATCGGCATATTGGCTACTTTTATTTATATCTAATCCTCTAGCATTTGCGACATCGGTTATGAACATATCATATGTATCATTTATCATTTTTTCTAACTCTTCTCTCTCATATGGGAGCCACTCTCTTGTTGGTGTACCTATCTGTTTATATTTTCCAGCGGTGATTGTCTGCTCTTTTACACCTATTTTGTCTGCTAACTCTTTAAAATTTGGACTTTGAAATAAAACTCCGATAGAGCCTACCATAGAGCCTGGATTTGCTATGATCTTATCACTATATATAGATGCATAATAACTCCCACTAGCCATCGTCCCACTAGCATATGTAACAACTGGTTTATCTTTTTTGACTCTTTTTATAGCTAAAGCCATCTCTATAGATGGTGCCACAGCACCCCCTGGAGAATCTACAACAAGTAGCAGACCTTTGATATGTGGTTTTTGTGCTTCCTCTATCTGCTCTAAAAAACGTGTACTATCAAATATAGGTCCATTTAACTCAATTTTCATCAAATTAGCCTTATGCATCTGCTCACTCGTAGGCGCTCCAAATATCAAAAATAGTATCACTAAAAAGACCAACGATTTAAAATATTTTTGGATAAATCCCAAAAGTGCCGTAATTGGTGAAAATAGTTTCTTTAAAAAATTCATAATTGTCTCTCCCCTTTGATATATAATTGTTTTACTTTAAAAGTGTGCAAAATCAAAAATAGTGCCAACTCTTCAATCCTCTCTACTCTATCTGGTAGTGTTAAACATATGATATCGCTATCATACCCTTTTTTTAACATGCCACTCTTTTTGTCTAGCGCTTTAGCTGCATTTGCAGTTGTCGCTAACAAAAGAGTTCTAGCAAGATCGTTTGGATCATATTCAAAGTGAAGCATCAACGCTGCTCTCATCTCACTCCATAAGCTTAGTGAACTGTTTGAGCTTAAGCCATCGGTTGCTAGTGTAAGATTTTTGATATTTTGTATATTTAGTCTCTTAGCTCCTAAAAGCCTATTTGATACAGCACAGTGTGTGATAGTCCCTATTTTGTTCATCAAATCTAACTCTTCATCATTTGCATTGACGGCATGTGTAAAAAGAGCTTTTTGTCCTTCAAATAGTTTAAGATAATCAATAGAATCATTTATAGATTTAGAGTTTGGTGCAAAATTTTCAAAAAAGGCTTTAAAATCCCCTTCACTTTCATCGATCCAATCTCTCTCTGCCTCGCTCTCCATAAAGTGTGTTGAGACTAACAGATCTTCATTTTTTGATATACCTAAAACTTTTTTGACCAAGATAGGATGAGTTGAGTATGGGCTATGGATGGAGATTGCTGGAGTGAAGTTTTTGCTTTTATATCTTTTACTCTCATCTAATCTTGCTAAAAAATCTCCATAAAGAGCATCCACAGCAACAGGGTTTGAGCCTAATACTTCATTGAAATAGACAACATTTATAGGAGTTTTAACACAAGAGTTCAGATCAAACCCAAAACTACTTATAGCACCAATCATTGTAGTACCACTTGTAAGCATCTCTTTTAAGACTCCATCTATATACTCTTCATCACACTTAGCGCTGAGAGTATCACGATGTTCTATCACACTATTTAACCAACCTATAAAATCACCATAACTAAGTGTTGTTTTGTTGGTAGAGAACTCCAGATGTATGTGTGTGTTTATAAGTCCTGGCATCAAAACAGAGTTTGGTTCACACTCAATCACTTTTGCATTTGGATATTTTGATACTAACTCTTTTAAAGATGCTATCTCTATAATCTTTTCATCAAAAACAATTGCCATATCTTCTAAAATTTCAAACTTTTCATCACAAATAAGTAGATAACTCGCACTTATGATAGTCAATACAATTCCTTTTTACCAAAACTTCGATATTATATTATGACATTTATATATTTAAAAGGAAAAAGATGAAAGTTGTTGTTATACAAGGTCCAAATCTAAACATGTTAGGTTTAAGAGAGCAAAATATTTACGGTCCAATGAAGCTTGAGGATATACACTCACAAATGGAGGGTTATGCTAAACAAAGTGGAATTGAGGTAGAGTTTTTTCAATCTAACTTAGAGGGTGAACTCATAGATAGACTTCAAGAGTGTATCGGCGATGTTGATGGTATCATCATAAACCCTGCTGCTTACTCTCACACTTCAATAGCAATTAGAGATGCTATAAGAGCTGTACAAATTCCAACTGTTGAAGTACATATTACAAACATCTATGCACGAGAAGAGTTTAGACAAAAGAGTATCATCTCAGCTGTATGTTCAGGTCAAATTACCGGATTTGGGCCTTTTAGTTATCATCTAGCTATGGTTGCAATGACGCAAATTTTAAGTGAAGTAAAAGCTATGAAAGAGGCACAATCACAGACACAGGAGCCGACAAAACCTGCTCAATGATAAATTATATCTTAAAAGATGAAAACGCCGTATATCATGAATGCGGCTTTTCATGTGACAATCAACTATTTATAAAATTAGGTAGTGAAGCATTTTTTATCACAGACCCACGCTACACAACAGAGGCTAAAGATAGAGTTAAAAATGCAGAGGTTATTGAAGCTAAAAGAGATTTGAGCAGTGAAGCTAAAAATATATTAAGAGCTAGTAAGATAAAAAAACTCTTTTTTGACCCAAATAATTTTAGAGTAAATGAGTTTAACAAACTCAAACAGTCACTCAATATCACTTTTAAAAATTCCCCAAATTTTTCACAAAAAAAACGGATAATTAAAACCCAAGAAGAGATAGAACTTATAAAAACTGCTGTTAAAATGGGTGAGAGTGCATTTGATCTTTTTGCACTATACTTACAAAGTGAGGGCGAAAATAGAAGTGAAAACTATATCAACTTTGAAGCTATGAGATTGATGCAGCAACACGGCACATATCAGCTTAGCTTTCACCCAATCACTGCTATAGATGAAAATGCAGCAAAACCTCATGCATATGCAAGTCAAAAGATATTAAAAAAAGACTCTCTTTTACTTGTAGATGCCGGCTTAAAATATAGACGATACTGCTCAGATCGTACAAGAACTGCATACTTTTCAGATGAGATAAATTTTTCTAAAGAGCAAAAGTTTAAAGATGCAAAAATGCAAAAAATTTACGATACAGTTTTAAAAGCTCAAGAGGCATCTATAAAAGCGGTAAAACCAGGCGTAAAAGCAAACGACATTGATAAAGCAGGACGAGATGTAATCGACAAAGCAGGTTTTAAAGAGTTCTTTGTACACTCAACCGGACATGGCGTGGGATTGGATATCCATGAGCTTCCTGTAATATCTGCAAAATCTTCTATAATTGTAGAGGAGAACATGGTCTTTAGTATAGAGCCTGGGATTTATCTGCCAAATGAGTTTGGAGTTCGTATCGAAGATATGGTTCGCGTAACTGCAGATGGAGTCGAAATACTCTAAATTGAAAAAAGTTTTAAATAAAAATCTTACACTCTTTTTTGATAAAAACTACCCATACACCGCATCTAAAAAATCTAAAAAAACTCACACTGCCACACTTGGAATCGGGGGAAATATAACAAATACAAGAAGAAGATTTCAAAAACTGTTTATCTTTTTACAACATAGCCTCGTAGTGGACATCATGTATACTTCTCCAATTTTAAAAAATCCTCCATTTGGATATACAAAACAGAAAGATTTTTATAATGCCGTAATGGTTATAAAAACAGACCTAAATCCTACAAATCTGCTTAAGTTTATACTAAGGGTAGAGCAATTCTTTAAAAGGGATAGAAGTTTTAAAAATAGTCCAAGAACTTTAGACATTGATATAATATTTTTTGATAAAATAGCAGTCAATAAAAAGGATTTGACTATACCGCATCCACACTATCATGCGAGGGAATCTGTTTTGATACCTTTGGCATATATCATACAGAAAGTGAGACAATGAAACTATTTACTTTTACTGCAATTTCACCCGCAATTGCTCTACAAAAGGCACAAAGAGCATGTGGCAGAGATGCTCTTGTGGTAAGCACCAAACAGATAAGAAAAAAATCACTCACAAATGATGCGTTGTATGAGCTTGTAGTTGCAGTTGAGGATAGTGTGATACTAAAAAAAGAGCCAAAGAGTGTTGAAAAAAAGCCAATATTTGATGAACAGATTATGGATAACATCTCACAAACAGCTTCACAACTATCAAAATTAGAAAAATTAACCAGACCACTTGATGCAATCACACCAAAAAGCAGTTTCCAAAAAGTTGGATTAGAGATAAAAAATGATGAATTTAAACAGATAAAAGATGAGATAGGCTCACTCAGTGATAAGATCAAAATCCTACAAAATATGTTATGGAATGAAAATAGTAAAACCAACTCTTGGGAGCTTCCTCCTGAATTTGCAGAGATTTATAGATTGGCAAAAAATAGTGGTATAGATGAAGATCATCTAAAAGAGATTTTTAACCAGACACAGAAGTATATGCCACCATATATGAAAAACAGCTCTAAAACTATCAAAAGATATTTTCATGTACTATTAAAAAAGATGATCCCAACACGCATTGAGCTTCAAATTCCTAAAGGAGAAAAGAAGATTGTTATGTTTGTCGGACCAACCGGAGTTGGTAAAACAACCACCTTAGCAAAACTTGCAGCTAAATACTCATTTTTAAAATACAAATACAAAGTAGGCATCATAACCCTTGATACTTACCGAATTGGTGCACTTGAACAACTATCTCAATATGCGAAGATGATGAAGCTACCTATCGAAGATGCCTTAGATACGATAGATTTTCAAAGAGCGCTTGATAATTTAAGAGATTGTGATTTGATTTTGATAGATACAGCTGGAAGTTCACAACACGATAGAGATAAGATTTTGAAAATTGCAAACTTTATAAAACAGACTGACCATAAAATTGATGTCAATTTGGTACTATCAGCCTCTTGTAAATCTAGTGATTTAAATGACGCTTATAAAAGTTTCTCTTTTTTAAACATAGATACGATGATATTTACAAAACTAGATGAGACTCGTAGCTTTGGAAATATTTTTTCTCTTATCTATGATACAAAAAAATCGACAAGTTATTTCTCAACAGGACAAGAGGTGCCTGACGATATAGAAGTAGCAACTGGTGATTTTTTGGTTGAGTGTCTTTTTGAGGGATTTGGTAAAAAGGTGTATAGTTGAGTACCCAAGCTGAAAAACTCAAAAATATAACCCAAAATAGTGACAAAAACAGCTTTGCAATCTCTAAAACAAAAATTCTTGCCATCACAAGCGGTAAAGGTGGCGTAGGCAAAAGCACGATTAGTGCAAACATAGCCAATGTTTTGGGCAAAAGAGGTTATAAAACTGCCATATTTGATGGGTCAATCTCTCTTGCAAATCTTGATATTATATTTAATGTCAAAGCAAAAAAGAACCTCTTAAATCTGCTAAAAGATGAGTGTAGTTTAAAAGATATTGTTATTAGCGTAGATAAAAACCTATTTTTGATTCCAGCAGAGAGTGGTGACGAGATACTTAAGTTTAACGACGACGATATATACCAAAAACTTTTAAAAGAGTCCTCTTTTTTTGATGATATAGATTATCTCATCATAGATACAGGCTCTGGAGTTGGTAAAAATGTACAAACTTTTCTAAAATTAGCAGATGAAGTGGTTGTCATAACCGTGCCAGAACCAACAGCCATCACAGATGCTTATGCGTTAATTAAAATAACATCAAACATAAATCAAAATATAAATCTCATAGTCAACTCAACTGAGAGTGAAAAAGAGGGACGATTTATCTATGAAAAGATTCGCAAAGTCGCTGAGAACAATTTAGAAACTCCGCCTTTTTTAAACTATTTAGGTTATATAAAAAACTCTCGTCTGATTTTACGAAGTATCAAATTTAGACAACTCTTTACAAATACTCATCCAAACTCTCTAGCCTCTTATCAGTTGGATAAAATTATTGACAATATCATTTTTCAACTCGAGCATCAAGCTCCCGATAAAAAACCTAAGAAAAGTTTAGGACTTTTTATCAAAAGATTGATAGAAAAAATTTGATTTTTTTAAATAAAAAGCACAAAAACTTTTATTAATTAAAATAGTTTAATTTCATAAAAAATAGTGGCACACTACTTGCTATCATCATCCACAGAAAGCTTGTGAAGTTTTTGTAAGGCGTTTAATAGTCAACTTTTAGTAAGATTTAATATTTTACACTAAGGATATAGATTTGAGAAGTGAAAATTTCGTTGCATTCTTTACGGTCTGCGGATTTTTCATCGGAATGATATTCTCTATGGTAAAATACGACTCTGCTGATGGATTTTTACTATCAACCTTTGCGATCACACTTTTTTTCTACCTGTTTATTCATGTTGTCTTGATCTTTTTCCTCTCTGTAAAAGAGGTTGAAAATGACTATTTTGATAAAAAAGAGCATGAGAAAATTGCTAACATACAAATAGACGAGATCAAAGAACGAGAAGACAAAATTACGGCTCTTTTAAAGAGTATTTATGCAACAAGTAAGAGATGAAAAAAAAGGAGTTTAGAGTTAATGAGTACTAAAGTGATACAACCAAAAAACCAACATGCCCAAACAAATGAAGTAGTTATCCAATTTTTACCAGCAGTTAGAGCTATGTCATTTAGACTTAAAGAGAGATTACCCTCTTCTATTGATGTAAATGATTTAATTGCTATTGGTGTTGAAGAGATGGTCAAACTCTCAAGAAGATATGATATAAAACAAAATGACTCATTTTGGGGATATGCCAAAAAAAGAGTTTATGGATCAATGCTTGATTATCTAAGAAGTTTAGATGTAGTCAGCCGAAATAATAGAAGATTGATAAAGGCTATAGAGACAGAGACTAGCCGACATCTAACAGAGCATAGCCAAGAGCCAACAGAGGAATATCTAGCTAAAAAACTAGGTGAAAGCAGTGCAAAAATCAGAGAAGCAAAAGCAGCCGCAGAAATTGCAAACAATGTACCACTTAATGAACAAATTGTGGCAAACCATACAGAGTGTGTAGAGGAGAGAGTAGAGAAAGATCAACTTATGGAAGCTGTGAAATCTATCTTAATGACACTCAAAGATCGTGAGCAAACTATCATAGAGCTCTACTACTTTGAAGAGTTAAATCTTAAAGAGATTAGTGAAATCTTAGAAATAAGTGAGTCACGAATATCTCAACTACACAAAAAGCTTATGAAACAGATCAGAGATCAACTAATAGTATAGGTAGAACATGGCAGATATATTAAGTCAAAATGAGATTGATGCACTTTTAGACCACAGTGGCGACAGTGATGAAGATATATCGGTAGAAACAGATGATCAACAATCTGATAAGATCATGCTTTATGATTTTAAACGCCCAAATCGTGTCTCAAAAGAGCAACTTCGTGCGATAAAAGGTATTCATGACAAGATGTCACGAAATCTTGCATCTCATATATCAACAGTCATGCGATCAATTATTGAGATACAGCTTCAATCTGTTGATCAGATGACTTATGGTGAATTTTTGATGTCACTTCCAAGCCCTACAAGCTTTAATATCTTTTCATTAAAACCATTAGATGGGAGTGCAGTTTTGGAGATAAATCCCTCCATCGCTTTTCCCATGTTAGATCGTCTTCTTGGTGGAAAAGGTGAAAGTTATGAGGGAGAGAGAGAACTTACAGATATTGAGCTTAATCTTATTGAGACAATTTTAAGACTTATAATGAGCAAACTTAAAGAAGCTTGGAGTGGTGTTGCTGATTTTTACCCAATTGTTGAATCAAAAGAATCAAGCCCAAATGTAATACAGATAGTAGCACAAAATGAGATTGTAATTATGATCGTGTTAGAGATCACTATCGGTGAGACAAGTGGCATGATAAATTTAGCATATCCAGTGATTTATCTTGAGCCAATTTTGTCAAAACTCGCAAATAAAGATATCATGCTAGGTGAGACAAGTGCCAAAAAGAGCAGAAATAGTGAGCTTAGAGAACTTATAAAACGAGCAGATATTGTAAATGAAGGTATTTTAGGGACAACAACACTTGGCATAAAAGATCTACTCTCTTTAGAAAAAGGTAGTATAATAAGGCTAAATCAACCAGCATCTGATAGTGCAATCATATCTATCGATAAAAAAGAGGTTTTTGAGGCAAAAATGGGAATACATAGACATCGTAAAACACTTCAAGTTACAAAAGTAATTAGAAACGATAAAGATGAGCTAAAAGAGATTTTACAAAAATATGAACTTCAAAAACTTGAGAGAATCAAAAAAATCAAAAAAGAAGCGATAAATGAATAGTTTTATAAATCTACTTGTCACAGAAACTCTATCGGTAATAGAGGGATTAACAGGACAGAGTGCTGAAATCTCATTTACAAATGAGCAAAATATTGATGACAACTTGATGGTTGAAAGCCCGATGGCTTTTGTAACTTTAAAGTGTGAGCAAGGATCACTGGCATTTGCTATGGATGTAACTCTTGCTACCGCTCTTGGAGATTTGATGCTTGGAGGAGAGGGTGAAGAGCAAGCTGTTATGAATGATGATGATCTTGATGCATCAAAAGAGATAACTTCAAATATTTTTGGAGCGATATCGACTGCACTTTCAGCACAAAGCGATCTTCCAAACCTTACTTTTGAGATAGAAAATATAGAGTTTCTTGAAGAGGGGTCAGATTTTGCACAATTTAATAAACTCTATAGTGCAAATACCAAAATTGCCAATACTCAAGCTAACATGTACTTAGCCGCTGATATAGAGTTTATCTCAAGTTTTCAAACACAAGAGGAAGCTGATGAACCTAAAAGTAGCCACGAAGATCAAAGTGAGTCGACTCTAAGTTCTGCTGAACTTAAAAACATGGAACTTCTTTTAGATGTACAACTCCCTGTTAGAGTGAGAATTGGAACAAAAACTCTTCTTTTAAAAGATGTCCTTAATATGGATATAGGCTCAGTTGTAGAGCTTGACCAACTTGCCAATGAGCCTTTGGATATCCTAGTAGGTGAGAAGATCATTGCAAAGGGTGAAGTTGTGATAGTAGATGGAAACTTTGGAGTTCAAATAGTTGAGATTGGTACACCAAAAGAGATACTCTCTCAATTAAGATAAGGAAGAATATTACGAAAATTTGGTAAAATTTATCTTAAATCGAAAAAATTAGACCTCTTTTAAAACTCTAAGTTTTTAAGATAAAGTTTTAAAAGAGGTCTACTAAAGAGAGATAATGAAAAAAATTTTAGTTGCCATGAGTGGTGGCGTTGACTCAACTGTTGTTGCATATCTTCTTAAAAAAGAGGGATATGAAGTAGAAGGAGCTTATATGAAGCTTCACGATAATCCTCCATATCACACTGAAAATATACGAAAAGTAAAAAAAGTAGCTGATTTTTTAGGTATAAAATATCATATATTAGATCTTGGTGATCGTTTTAATGAGGCTGTTTTTATGCCGTTTATAAATACATACAAACAAGGCTTCACTCCAAACCCATGCGTACTTTGCAATAGAAATATAAAGCTAGGCGCTCTTTTGGATTTTGCAAAAGAGGGAGGATTTGACTTTTTAGCAACTGGACACTATGCACAAATAAAAGATGGATTTATAACCCAAGCTGTTGATAAGAGCAAAGATCAGAGCTATTTTCTTAGTAATGTAAAAAAAGAGGCTTTGGGTTTTATACTTTTTCCTCACGGAGAGAGATATAAAGAAGAAGTTAAAGATATAGCAAGAGAGATTGAAGTTTTAGAAGAGTTTGCAACACAAAAAGAGAGTAGTGAAATCTGTTTTGTAGATGATACATATCTTGAGATATTGGAAGATTTTACAGATATTGAAAAACCAGGAGATGTTATAGATGCTAAAGGCAATGTTATAGGCAAACACAAAGGCTACATGCACTACACCATTGGAAAACGAAAAGGTTTTACAGTACACGGAGCACATGATCCTCACTATGTCACTGCGATTGACGCAAAAAACAATATCATAACAGTAGGCAAAAAAGAGGAGTTAAATGTTTTTGCATTTGAAGCTGATGAGCTTAACATGTTTATAGATGATAAAGTTTTTGAGTGTGGTGTAAAGATAAGATATAGAAGCGCTAAAACCTCCTGTGAAGTAGAGATAAAAGATGGCAAGGCTATTGTAAAACTTTTTGAAGCTGTGCAAGGTTTGGCTCCGGGACAAGTTGCTGTATTTTATGATGAACAAAAGGTTATAGGCTGTGGCTGGATAAAAGGAGAGATAGATGGATCTTAGCAAAGTATATGAAAAACTGGGACTATTTTATCTAGGAAAAGAGATAGATATAAAAAGTGGCGAAAGCACAGATAATTTACTGCTTGTAAAAAATAAAAATCTCACAACGCACTCTGCCATCATAGGCATGACAGGAAGCGGAAAGACTGGTCTTGGAATCTCTATGATAGAAGAGGCAGTGCTTGATAAAATCCCAAGTATCATCATCGACCCAAAAGGAGATATGGGAAATCTACTTTTAGCTTTTGATGATTTTGATCCAAAAAAGTTTGAACCGTGGATTGATGAGGGAGAAGCTGAAAAAAAAGGTATGAGCCGTGAAGAATTTGCACAAGCTACAGCCCAAAAATGGGAACATGGCATACTCAGCGCGAACCAAAACAGAGAGAGAGTAAAACGATATAAAAACGGTGCGGATTTCACAATCTTTACACCAGGAAGTTCAGCAGGTATTTCGATATCAGCACTTAGTAGTTTTGATGCACCCTCCTCCCAAGTTTTAGAGGATGCTGATACTTTTTCATATCTTTTAAACTCAACCGTAACCTCCATTTTAGCCCTTATAGGAATAAAAGCTGATCCGTTAAAAAGCAAAGAATTCCTACTTCTGACTACCCTCTTTAACTACTTTTGGAAAAAAGAGACAAACTTGACTCTTGAAGAGCTTATCGGTCATGTAGCCAACCCGCCATTTGAAAAGATAGGTGTTTTAGCACTTAAAAGTTTCTATCCACAAAATGAAAGACTTAAACTTGCAATGCTTTTAAACAATGTCCTCGCAAGCCCTACTTTCTCTGCATGGCTTGATGGAGATCCACTTGATATTGAATCACTTCTCTATACAAAAGATGCAAAACCGAGAGTCTCAATTCTCTCAATAGCACATCTAAATGACAATGAGAGAATGTTTTTTGTAACCCTGTTTTTAAATAAATTCATCTCATGGATGCGAACTCAAAGTGGAACCTCTTCACTTCGTGCTATGCTTTACATGGATGAGATTTATGGATTTTTTCCAGCCACTTCCAATCCACCATCAAAAAATCCAATGCTATTACTTCTAAAACAAGCTCGTGCTTATGGAATCAACATCACATTGAGTACTCAAAATCCAGTAGATTTGGACTATAAAGGGCTATCAAACATCGGCTCATGGTTTATCGGGCGTTTACAAACTAAGCAAGATATCGAAAGAGTCATTGACGGACTTATCAAAAGTGGCTCGGATGCGATGGATAAAAAAAGTATCAGTCAGCTTTTGGCAAATCTACAAAAAAGAGTCTTTTTATTTAAAAGTGCACACAGAGATAAAATTTCACTTTTCTCCACACGCTGGGTCATGTCATACTTAAGAGGACCTCTCTCAAAACCTCAAATTGAACTTTTGATGTATGATAAAAAAGAGGCTATAAAAGCTTTGGAACAAAAGTCAGTTATCACAAAAAAAGAGAAAAAACCTTTAGGCTCTACGCCACCACTTCTGTCTGATAAAATCGATCAGTATTATCACATGCCTAAAATCACTGAAGCTCCAGAGTTTGAGCCGTATCTTGTGGCAAATGCGACGATACGATATTATAATGCTAAAAGAGCGATTGATATTGAGGAAGAGTTTCAGTATAAGTATTATATTGATGTGAGAGATAAAGAGATAGTTTGGGATAGTGGAGAGAAAAATGAAGATGATTTTGACCTTTATGATATCAACAGCGTGGAAAATTCTACATTTGCTCAAATCCCAAGATTTATCTCCGAGGCTGATGATTTTGATGAGTTAGAAAAAGAGTTTTCAAATCATCTCTATCATGAGAAGTTACTCACACTTTATAAAGTTGCATCCCTAAAACTAGAGTCAGAAGTCGGCGAAGAGATGGCACAGTTTAAAGTTCGCGTCCTTGATGCACTTCGAATTGAACAAGATGAAGCTATAGAAAAATTAAGAGTTAAATTTGATAAGAAAAAATTGACACTGGATAAAAGATACCAAAGAGCAATCGAAAGACTAGAAAAAGAGGAAGCAGATGTCAGCAGTCGTACCACCGATACTGTTTTGGCATTTGGCATGACAATCTTGGATGCATTTTTAGGAAGAAGTACCGTTAAACGAAGTACAGCAAGCCGAGCAGGAAGTACGATAAGAAATGCACGAAAAATTTATAGTGAAAAAGATGATGTTGCCGTAGCTGAGCGAAAAGTGTTGGAAGTCGAAGAAGATATAGAGACACTAGCAGTAGAGCTTGAAGAGGAGATAGAGCATATCAGTGAAGATTTTGAAATTGATAATTATGAAATAGAAGAGTTTTACATCAAGCCAAGACGAAGTGATATTTACGATTTAGAGATCATACTTCTTTGGGAGAGCAGAGCTTAATACCAATGAATAAGTCGCAAAACCTTCTCAACCCTGACTCAAAAGATTTTTGTATGCTTGATTATGAGTGTGCTTATATCCCTGATAAAAAAGTTCGAATGAATTACAAATATGTTAAAAATGCAACGACAGAGTTTAACACAGCAGTAATTCATAGGGGCTGGAGAAGGTTTGGATGCTACTACTTTCATCCTATCTGTGAGGGTTGCAATGAGTGTAAAAGTCTAAGGATAAATGTCAACAAATTCAGCCTCACAAAGTCACAAAAAAAAGCAAAAAATAGAAATAAAGATACAAGAATCATAGTCCAAAAACCAACCATCTCACAACTACACCTTGACCTCTACAACAGATACCACAACTTCAAAAGTCAAAAAGATGGTTGGAAACAAAAAAACATCACTTCACGAGACTACATGGAAAACTTCGTAGAGGGGACAGGAGAGTTTGGAAAAGAGGTACTTTATATCAAAGATGACAAACTCATCGGCGTTGACCTGATAGATGTGATGGAAAATGGCATAAGCTCAATCTACTTTTATTATGACCCTGACTTTTCACGACTCTCTTTGGGAACTTACTCTTTGCTGTATCAAATAGAGTTAGCCAAGATACTAGATCTAGAGTGGATTTATCTAGGGTATTGGGTTGAGGGATGTCAGGCATTTGCTTATAAACCAAACTTTAAACCACAACAGATACTTCATGGTTTCCCAGATATAGATACAGTAGCTTCATGGAGTAACATCTCATAAGTCTAAAGGACTTATAATGCGAGCCTTATTCATCTCAGCCACAACATGTGTATAAATCATCGTAGTCTCCACACTTTTATGCCCTAATAACTCCTGAATAGAACGAAGATCAATACCAGCTTGCAAAAGGTGTGTTGCATAAGAGTGGCGAAATGTATGAGAAGTGACTCGTTTGTTTAAATTTGCTTTTTTTGCTGCTACTTTTATGTTTCTTCCCAAAGTGGCTGGGTGGATATGATGCCTTCTTCGTATCTTTGTTCTAGGATCTACAGATATATTTTTCATTGGAAACAGATACTGCCATTTAGTCTCTTTTTTTGCACTATAGAATTTTTTTTCAAAAGCATATGGCAAATAGACTGTACCAAAACCATCAGCTAAATCTTTTTTATGTAAATCTGTAACATCTTCTACTTGAACTTCTAGCCTCTTTTTTAGCTTTTGGGGAAGAGGTACAGTTCTGTCTTTTAACGATTTACCATCCCATAGATAGACTTTATCATATCCAAAATCTATATCTTTAATCCGAAGTCTTAGAACCTCATTCATCCTCAAGCCACACCCATACATCAATGAGACAACCAACTGATAAGATTTTTCAACATTCTCTATAACAATCCTCACTTCATCATAAGTTAAAACAACTGGAACATGCTGCCTTTCAACTGCCCGAAGAGCTTGAATGTTTTGATCTGTCATGTCAATACCCAGAACCTCTTTATATAAAAATAAAATTGCAGAAAAAGCTTGATTTTGTGTTGCAGGTGAAACCTTCTTATCAACTGCCAAATAAGTCAAGTATGATTCAATCTCAAGCTTTCCCATCTCAATAGGATGCTTTTTATTATGAAATATAATGTATCGTTTTATCCAAAAAACATAATTTTTTTCCGTTAAAATACTGTAATGTTTCAATCGTATCTTACACCTAACCAAATCCAAAAGTTTTCTTTTTACACTCATAATAATCTCCATAATTAAACTAACACCAAGTACATTTAATGCTATATATACCAATTAACTTAACATCATGCAAAATTAACGGCAATTTCAGTATTAAACAACACAGATATTTTAGAGAATTGTAATATATTTTTTACTTTTTGTCAAATAATATTTCATTTTGAAATATTATTTGACTTTTAGCATGATTAAATGTATATTTCAACTGTTAGTTAACTTTGAATTTTAGAGTAGTTTATGATAGAATGTTCGTTTAATAAATAGTTAAATTAAGCTTAAAAGCAGGAATTAATCCAATTCCATTTCAA
>CAYUSV010000035.1:0-16960 GCA_964447385.1 uncultured Campylobacterales bacterium
GGTGATGGTAGCGATCCTAAAGAGGCTGATATCATCTGTTATAACGGTTTTTGTTCAGTTCATCAACTTTTTGATGTTGAAGATGTTGAGTTTTACAGAAATAAATATCCAGGTATCAAAATCATAACTCATCCAGAGTGTAAACCTGAAGTTTGTGAGGCATCTGATTTTGTAGGTTCAACTAGCCAAATTATAAAATATATAAAAGAGCTACCAAAAGAGCAAAAAGTGGCGGTTGGAACAGAATTTAACCTCGTAAACCGTCTTAGAAAAGAGAACACTTATGTACTCTCATCCACAAAACCAGAATGTCCAACTATGAATGAAACCACACTAGAAGATCTCTATAATGCATTAAAATCCATAGAAAATGACAAAATCACCAATGAAGTTTTAGTAGATCCGCAAGTAGCAAAATGGGCAAAAGTTGCACTAGATAGGATGTTTGATATATGAGAGTCAAAGAGGTTGTTAGAGAAGCCATTTTAGAGGATATTGGTAGAGGTGATCTTTTTTCACTTGTTAGTGATAGAAGATTGGTAGAGGCAAAAGTTATTGCAAAAGAGAGTGGTATATTTTCAGGTAAACTCTATGTCAAAGAGCTTGGAGAGTTAGAACATATAGAGATTGAGTTTTTAAAATATGATGGAAATGAACTAAAAAAAGGTGAGATACTTGCTTATGTCAGAGGTGAAGTAAATAGGGTTTTGATGTATGAGAGAGTTATTTTAAATATTTTACAACACTGTAGCGGTATCGCAACCAATACAGCATCTTTTGTAGAGCTTGTAAAAGATTATAATGTCAAACTTTTGGATACTAGAAAAACTAGACCAGGACTTAGAACAATGGAAAAATACGCTGTAAGATGTGGTGGTGGAACCAACCACAGACTTGGTCTTGATGACTGTTTGATGCTTAAAGATACACATTTAGCTGCGATTGATGATCTGCATAAATTTATCAAAATTGCCAGAGAAAAAATCCCTTATACATCAAAAATAGAGATAGAGTGTGAGAGTATAAAAGCAACACATGAAGCTATGTCTTCAGGTGCTGATTTGATCATGTGTGACAACATGGATACCGAAGATATCAAAGAAGTAGTTAAATATCGAGATAAAAACCACCCTCATGTACTCATAGAAGCAAGCGGAAATGTAGATAAAACAAATATCTTGGAATTTGCCAAAACAGGAGTTGATGCTATCAGTAGCGGTAGTTTAATACATAAAGCTGTATGGCTAGATTTTTCTATGAGGATTGAGCACAAATAAGGGAGTTTTATGGCTGATGATATGGAGAAGACCGAAGAACCTACCTCCAAAAAAATTGAAGATGCCAGAAAAGAAGGAAATGTCCCTAGAAGCCAAGATACAAGTAGTTTTGTAACCTTAGCAGTTGCTGTGGTTGCTGTTTTTGCATTTGTACTTTTTATCACAAGTCGCATACACTATCTTTATGTATACTATATCTCATTTATTGGTGTGCCATTAACTGAAAATCTTGTTTTTGAGATTGGCTTTGTATCACTAAGAGAGCTTGTTTTTATGATTATTCCGATAGCTTCTATCGTTGCTTTTTCAGGTATTTTAGCTTCTGTTATGCAGTTTGGCTTTGTCTTTACTACCAAACCTCTTACTCCCGATCTTAAAAAAATCGACCCGATTAAAGGTTTTGGTAAACTCTTTTCGATGAAAAAATTGATCGAAGGGATTAAAATCACGGCTAAGGTAATTATTGTCTTTTCTATCGCTTTTTTCTTTCTTTTAAAATATATCAAAGAGCTTCCAACTGTTATAAACTTTGATATGATGAGTCAAATGCAATGGCTTTTAGAAAAAATTATTATATTAGTTTTAATTATGCTACTTATCTTTTTTGTCTTGGGCATGATTGATCTTTTAATTGTCCGTTTTCAATACTTTAAAGATCTTCGCATGAGTAAACAGGAGATCAAAGATGAATTTAAACAGATGGAGGGTGATCCTCTCATAAAAGCAAAGATCAGACAAGTCCAGATGCAAATCGCACAAAAGAGAATGATGTCAGAACTTCCAAGTGCAGATGTCATCATCACAAACCCTACACACTACGCTGTAGCCCTTAGATATGACAAAGATAGAGAGAGTGCCCCAAGAGTAGTCGCAAAAGGTGTGGACAAAATCGCTTTAAAGATCAAAGAGATCGGCAGAGATCATCTGATACAAATTATTGAAAATCCCCCACTTGCTCGCCAACTCTACGGCTCAGCAGAACTTGATGAAATCATACCTGAAAATCTTTACAAAGCAGTTGCTGAAGTATTAGCCTTTGTATTTAAAAGTAAGGAATAGGAGACAATAATTATTTAATTATAGGGTATCTCTTAGCAATTTTTCACTACACTGTTTATAAAAATTTAGAGGGTACTTTCGTTGCACGAACAGGTTTGGGAACTCATACAAAAGAGCCATTATATTACACTTATATCACATATAAATCCAGATGGTGATACGCTTGGTTGTTCGCTCTCATTTTATCCTGTATTAAAAAAAATGGGCAAAAATGTCTCCCTTTTTAATGCAACTGCACAAAGCGCTAACAAGTATGATTTTTTACCATATTTCAGTAAAATTAAAGATAAATTTCCATCAAAATGTGATCTTTTGATCTCTTTTGATAGCGGTAGTTTTGACAGACTTGGTATAGAAAAAAGTGATTATAAAATTATAAATATTGACCATCACAAAAGTAACACTCTCTATGGTGACATAAATATTGTTGATCCAACAAGTGCAAGTGCTACGCTTGTTGCTTTGGATATTTTAGAGTCCAAAGTAACCATTGACAAAGATATAGCAACATGTATATATACAGGACTTGCTGAAGATACCGGTTTTTTTATATTTAGCAATACAGACCAAAGGGCTTTTGCGTCTGCTTCAAAACTTCTTTTACTTGGCGCTGATCCAGTATTGGTTGCACAAAATCTTAAGATGAGAAACTCTCTTGCTAAAACTCGTTTAACAGCGAGATTTATAGACTCAATTGAACTTTTAAAAGATGCAAAAATTGCTGTTGGATATGTAACGCAAGATGATTTAAAAAAAACAGGTGCTTTTAGAAATGATACTGTCCACTTAGTAGATATACTACGCAATTTAGCTACAGTAGAACTTGCTATATTTATCATTGAAAACAAAGACGACTCTTATAAAGTGTCACTTAGAAGTAAAAAAGAACTTGATGTATCAAAAATTTCCCAATCTTTTGGGGGTGGAGGACATCAAAAAGCATCTGGTTTTGATTCAAATGAGCCAGATAAATCACAACTTATTAAAAAAATTATTCAGGAAACAGCACTATGATACAACAACAGAGGGGATTTTCACTAGGTTCATTTTTGATACTACTTATACTCATGGGAATTGCTATTTGGGGATATAGCAAAATGAATTCTATAATGTTTGAAAAAAATGTACCAAAAATTACACTTGAAGAGTCATACTACTGGAATCAAAACAACTCTTTTAAAGTTAACTTGTCAGATGATAGTGGATTAAAACATATAGAAGCCTTCTTGAGTGATGGAACAAATAGAGTTAAGATATTTGATAAAACATTTAGTGAACCACAAAAATCATATATACTAAATATAGAATATCCAAAGATTGGTCTCCCAAATAAAAAAGAGTTTCTCAAACTTACAGTTAAAGCGACAGATATTAGCAAATGGAATTTCTTTTATGGAAATAGTGCAAAAAAACAGAGTATATTAACACTAGATAGCCAAAGACCAGATGTTTTCTCAATTATAACTTCATATGGTATCACAAAAGGTGGTGTGGGACTTGCTATCTTTAAAGCCGAAGATAAAAATCTTGACGAACTCTATATAGAAACTAATTTTGGAAAAAAATTCTACCCAACAAAATTTTATAAAGATGGATATTATGCATCTTTAGTAGCATGGCCAATTACCCAAAAGCGTTTTTCAGCAAAAGTAGTAGCAATAGACAAAGCGGGAAACAAAACAAAATCAAGACTTAGTTTTTTTCTAAAAAATAAAACTTATAGAGAATCTTACCTAAAAGCAAAAGATAGTTTTATAGAGGGGAAAATCTCAGATCTAGCTGAAGATAGATTAGAACTTACAAAAGACCTTACTCCTACGCAAAAACTTGATTTTATAAACCGCACATATAGAGATGAAAGTGATAAACTTATCAAAAAAATTACTACCAAAATAGACTCCAACTTAATCTCAAAATTTGATATCAAACCATTTTATCCACTTAAAAACGGAAAAGTTGTAGCTAGTTTCGGGGATCATCGATTTTATTATTATAAGAGTAAAGAAAATGTTATAAGCCAAGCATATCATCTAGGTATAGATTTAGCAAGTATAAAAATGGATGACATAAAAATTACCAATCCAGGAGTTAGTGTATATGCGGACTATAATGGTATCTATGGAAATACGCTTATAGTGTATCATGGTCTTGGGCTCTATACACTTTATGGACACTGTTCTACGATTATGGTAAAACGAGGGGATTTGATAAAGGCTGGTGAAGTTGGTGCAACAACTGGCGCAACTGGACTAGCACTTGGTGACCACCTACATATAAGTATGCTTGTGCAAGGTATTTTTGTAAGACCTGCTGAATGGATGGATTCAAAATGGATACAGACAAATATAACTGATGTTATCAACAGCGCTAAAAAAATGATTGATAAATAAATTTCTTGCAAAACTAATAAAAAAGGAGAAATGCCATATTATGAAAGCAAAACAAAAAACTATACGAATTTTTGATATAGAAATAGACAGCGAACATAACTTTTTTCTATA
This sequence comes from uncultured Campylobacterales bacterium, assembly GCA_964447385.1. GTDB lineage: Bacteria > Campylobacterota > Campylobacteria > Campylobacterales > QNZT01 > SZUA-1433. Next base: position 4,838 of record CAYUSV010000035.1, read on the forward strand.
TATGAATAAAAACTTGGTACTATTAAAAGAGTATCTTTTACTACTTCGTGGAAGCGTAACACCAAACGTAACACAATATCTTGATGAAAACAATATATGCTTTATGACGGCTGAAAAGTGTAATTTAAAACTATCAACTAAGATAAATCAGACTAATAAAAGTGCTATAATAACCAAAGATAAACAAAACACAATTAATCCACAACCAACTGTTAGCATGGAGTCTACAAAAAAGAGTGGTACGCTACTTTTAGAGAAGACTATTCGCTCAGGTGAAGAGGTGGTTTTTGATGGTGATATCACTATTTTTGGCAGAGTTAACAGTGCTGCAAAAGTTATAGCCGAGGGAAGCGTAGAGGTTTATGGTATAATTGATGGACTTGTCCAATGTGATGGAAGTTACATGATTGTCAAAGAGTTAGGTAAAGGGCATATCATCTTTAACGGCGATATACTAGAAAAAGAGCAGTTTGACGGTAATTTAAAAAAAGTTACCAGATCGCCAAAAGGAGCTGTTATAAAGGATATTTTTTGAGGCAACTGACGATAAGAAAAAAAATTGATGGTGTTGGTATAGGGCTTCACAAGGGTGAGCCTATTCCTTTTTCCTTTCATCCACTTGAAGTAAATAGCGGTATAGTATTTTACAGAACTGACACCAAAACTTATATAGAAGCAAAACCTGAAAATGTCGTAAATACAACAATGGCTACAGTCATAGGTAAAGATGGTAACAACATCTCAACTATCGAACATCTACTATCGGCTGTTTATGCTTTTGGTATTGACAATATGCTTATAAAAATCGGAGCATCAGAGGTTCCTGTGATGGATGGAAGCTCTGCTAGTTTTTGTATGATGCTTAATGAAGTAGGCATAGTAGAGCAAAATGCAAATAAAAAAGTGATGGTAATAGCCAAAGAGATTGAAGTGAGAGATGGCAATAAGTTTTCAAAAGTAATGCCAGACAATAACAGTCAATTTCTCTTTTCGGTAGATTTCAAACATCCAGCTATTGGCTTTCAAAAATACCATTTTAATTTTAGTAGGCAAAATTATATCGATCAAATTTCACGCGCTAGAACATTTGGCTTTTTAAAAGATGTACAGATGCTTAGGGCACAAAATCTAGCACTTGGTGCATCGCTAGAGAACGCTATCGTTTTAGATGATAAAAAAATCATCAACGAAGATGGTTTACGATTTGGAAATGAGTTTGTTAGACACAAGATTTTGGATGCTATTGGAGATTTAGCACTTTTAGGATTTCCATATATTGGCAAATATGAGTCACATGCAGGTAGTCATCAACTAAATCACTTGCTAACAAAAGAGATACTAAAGTCTAAAGAAAATTATCATATAAAAGAGCTCCAAAGTATGAGTGACACAACATTTTCCAAGGCATATGCATAAAAGAGGTTGATATCGTTGTCATATCTCTAACTTCCCCACTTCTTGTGGGTATTTACGAAGATGGGACTTTGATACAAAAGCTTCAAAGCAAGCAAAAGACAAGTGAAGTACTTCCTATCATATTTGACAATATACTAAAAAATTACAAATGTAAAAATTTATATTATGCTAAAGGACCTGGAAGTTTTATGGCTATAAAAATCACTTATCTATTTTTAAAAACATTAAGTATTAGCCAAAATATGCAACTTTTTGCAACAGATGGATTTACTTTTAACCAAAATAATCCTATAAAAGCTATAAGCACTCTTTATTTTATAAAAAAAGATGGTAAAATCACGACTCAAAAAATAGATGACATAAATTACACTAAAGTATCTTTTAATTTACCGGATAACTTAGATATATCACTTTTTAACAGTGAATGTGAACCGTTATATATATTACCGGCAGTGTGAAAATAGGAAATGCAAATTGATTATACATGTACCAGCTACAAGTGCAAATTTAGGACCGGGGTTTGATTCGTTAGGACTTGCTCTTGATCTAAATAATCAAATTACAATTAAACCATCCGACTATTTAACGATCTCAATCAAGGGAGAAGGTTCAAATAGACCAAAATTAAAAACCAACAATCAATTTGTTAGTATATTTTATAACTTTTATATCAAACTCATAGGAAAACGAGATAATTTTAGATTTGAATTCCAAAACAATATACCTTTTTCAAGAGGATTAGGAAGCTCTTCTGCTGTAATTGTAGCAGCAATTGCAAGTGCTTATCACCTTGCTGAAGTAAAACTAAAAAAAGATTCAATACTAAACAAAGCACTCTTTTACGAACCACATCCTGACAATATAGCACCAGCAGTACATGGTGGATTTACAGCTTCTATGGCTGTTAAAAATGAGATGGTAATTACTCAAAAAAAAGATATTCCATCTTATTTAAAAGCAGTGATGGTTATACCAAACAAACCTATGTCAACTCAAAAATCAAGATCAAAAATGTCTAGAAGTGTTACAATGCAAAAAACAGTTTTTAATCTCTCTCATAGCGCTGTTTTAACAGCTGCATTTTTTAACGAAGATTGGAAAACACTTCATAGTGCATCACAAGACAAACTACACCAACATGTGAGGATGAGTGCTATGAGAGAGCTTTTTGAAGTACAAAAAATTGCTCTTTTAAATGGTGCATTGATGAGTACGCTTTCAGGTAGCGGGTCATCATTTTTCAATATGACTTATGAAGATGATGCCCAAAGCTTAAAAAAAACATTGCAAGAGTACTTTCCATATTTTAGAGTAGAGATTTATGATTTTAATAATATAGGCTACGATATAATTGGTTAGTTGCTTTTTTAAGAATATTTGTCTATATACTCATCCCAATTTTAAATTCTCTCTTTTGATGGAGTTTAAGGTTGGGATGAGTATAATGTCCAAACATGGCAAACCCGATCAGAATGTGTATAAACTGCAGAAAAAGAGACCTCCAATCAGACTTAATCAGACTGCAGTACAAGGATAAAGAGATAATATATCATACAAATATAGGTAGAAGTTTTTATATATGTCATACATGTTTTGATAAAAAAGATAAAAAATTACTCAAAGCTCTTAGTAGAGCCTGTAAAAAAGAGATAAAAATTATAAACTTGGAGTGTTTAATAGATGGATAAAGTTCGAATCAGGGAGATTGCTCAAGAGCTTGGCATGGAAGCCAAAGAAGTTCTTGCAAAAGCTAAAGAAATAGACATGTCTGCAAAAGCAGCAAATAGTGCAGTTAGCACTGAAGAAGCCGGTGAATTAATGGACTATATTTTGACTGGTAAATATAAAAAAACCAAAAAAGAGTCAACCAAAGAGCAGGAGGAACCAAAAAGTAAACCCGTGGTAAAAAAAACTACTCCTGCAAAAGTAGAGGTTACTCCCACAATACCTGAAGAAACCTCACCAAAAATAGAGGTAGCCAAGGAGAGTAAAAAAGAAGAGGTAACTATCAAAACTCCAAAAACACAACAAAATCCAGTGGCACAAAAAGTTGATAAAGTTGAAGAGACCATAGCACACGCTAGTCTTAAAAGGCGAAGAGGTTTAGTAATAGTTAGGAAAAAAAGAGTCGCTCCAGTAGAAACATCAACAGCATTCTCCAGCTCTGGAAGAAAAAAGATGATGGAGATGCCTCAAATCATCGATGGAGTGCAAAAGAAAAAGAAAAAAATTAAAAAAGGTGCCAGTGCAAAACAGGATAACTCACAGAAAATGGATATGTTTATGGGTGGTGATATCTCAAGCATAGAGATACTCGGGGATGATGAAATGGTTGTATTGCATGATTTTGATTTTACAGATAAAACCGAGTTTGATAGAGAACAAACAACAAAGAAAAAATTCGATCCAACAAAAATGCGCGCCACAAAACAAAATAGTTTTACACAACATAGAGGCATTAGCAGAAAAACAAGAAAAAGAAAAAGAAAAAAAGAGGAACATGAAGTCAAAAATGTAAGTAGTATCGAAATTCCTGAAGATATCAGAGTTTATGAGTTTGCAGAAAAATTAAACCGCCCTATTAGTGATATCATTAAAGTTCTCTTTACTTTAGGTGTCTTGGTAACTAAAAATGACTTTTTAGACAAAGACGCAATAGAAATTCTTGCTGATGAGTTTGAGATAGAAGTAACAACAGTTAATCCACTTGATGAATTTGACTATGAACAAAATTATGAAGAGGGTGAAGGCGAAGGTGAAACTAGACCTCCTGTCATAACAATCATGGGGCATGTTGATCATGGTAAAACTTCACTTTTAGATAAAATCCGCTCTACAAAAGTAGCTACAGGTGAACACGGTGGAATTACTCAACATATTGGTGCTTATATGATTGAGAAAAATGGTCAAAATATCACTTTTATTGATACTCCCGGACACGCTGCGTTTACTGAAATGAGATCCAGAGGTGCACAAGCAACTGATATCGTTGTAGTAGTAGTTGCTGCTGATGATGGAGTAAAACCTCAAACAAAAGAGGCAATAGAACATGCAAAAGCTGCAAATGTACCATTTGTCATTGCAATCAATAAGATAGACAAACCTGATGCCAATCCTGATTTAGCAAAATCTGGACTAGCTGAGCTTGGTGTAACTCCAACAGATTGGGGTGGAAACTATGAATTTATCAATATCTCAGCACACACAGGGGAAGGGATAGATGAGCTTTTAGAAGTACTTTTACTGCAAGCCGAACTTCTTGAACTCACAGCCCAAAAAGATACAAAAGCTAAAGCTACGGTTATAGAGAGCTCTTTAGAAAAGGGTAGAGGTCCTGTTGCTACGGTTATCATGCAAAATGGAACTCTAAACATTGGAGATACCGTAGTTTGTGGCGTTGCACATGGTAAAGTAAAATTATTACTTAACGAAGAGGGAGAAAAACTCCCAATGCTACTTCCAGGAGAACCTGGTGTAGTTGTAGGACTTAGTGAAGTACCAGGTGCCGGAGATACGCTTGTGAGTGTTGAAAGTGATAAAATCGCAAGAGAATATGCCAATAAAAGAGCTGAATATATCCGTCAAAAAGAGTTATCAAAATCTACAAAAGTAACGATTGAAGATCTTGGAGCACAAATTGCGGAGGGCAATATTAAAAGTTTACCGATCATTCTTAAAGCTGATGTTGCTGGAAGTTTAGAAGCTATAAAAGGTAGTCTTGATAAACTTAGAAATGAAGAGGTCAAGGTTAATGTCATTAGTCAGGGTATCGGTGGAATCAGTGAAAGTGATATTGCACTTGCAGAAGCTAGTGAAAATTGTGTGATTTTAGGATTTAATATCAGACCAACGGGTATAGTAAAAGAGAAAGCTAAAAAATTAGGTGTTACTATCAGTACTTATAACATTATATATGATTTGATTGATGATGTTAAAAACCTTCTTGGTGGATTGCTTTCTCCGATTATTCGTGAAGAAAATCTTGGGCAAGCGGAAGTTAAAGAAGTCTTTTCAGTTCCGAAATTAGGCTCAATTGCAGGCTCAATCGTCACAGACGGAACTATCAACAGAGGCGCAAAAGTAAGAGTTATCCGTGATGGTATAGTCATATATGAGGGCGAAATCTCATCACTAAAACGCTTTAAAGATGATGCGAGAGAAGTAACTAAAGGTTATGAATGCGGTATCGGGGTTGTGGGCTATAACGATATAAAACCAGGCGATTATCTTGAAAGCTTTAAAGAGGTTGAAGAGAAAGCAACTTTAGACTAGGAGGTGCTTCGTGGATAAAAGTATCAAACTATTAAGAGTGGAATCAGTACTAAAAGAGCTGATTCCAGAGGCAATTACAACACTTTCAGATGAAAAAATAAACAATATACCGATACTTGATGTCATATGCTCTCGTGGGAAATATGACGCTGAAGTTTTTTTAGATCCCTCTTTTATAGACAAAGATGAGGAGCCTTATATCATAAAACATCTCTCTAAAGCTAGCAGTTACATAGAAAATTATTGTAAACAAGCCGAAGGCTGGTATCGTTGTCCAAAATTTAAATTTAAATTTGACCACTCACTGGAAAAACAGAATAGTTTAGATGAGTTGTTTGATAAAATAGGAAAAGAGTTACATAAAAATGGACAATAACACACTCAAACAGTTAATAAAAGACAAAGGTATGGAGCTTTACGATACTGAAATCGTAAATGATGAAGGTCGTACAATTTATCGTATATATATTACCTCAAAAGATGGAGTCTCTTTAGATAAATGTAGCCAAATCACAAAAATTATTTCACCTATTTTAGATATTGACCCTCCTGTAAATGGAGAGTATACACTAGAGGTCAGCTCTCCAGGAATTGATCGAAAACTTACTAAAATAGAGCATTTTAAAAACTCAATTGATGAATTGGTCAAAATCAAACTGCTTTCAGGTGAAAAATTAAAATGTAAAATTTTAAATGTAGAAAACTATGATATCATAGTTTATGACAAAGAGAGTAAAGAGGATAAAAAAATACCTTTTAACGATATTATCAAAGCTAAAACATACTTTGAATGGTAGATCACGATTTTTATATGAATTTATGCCTAAAAGAGGCATGGAGATACCAAGGATTGACTTACCCAAATCCTGCAGTTGGCTCGCTCATACTGGACAAAAATGACAAAATAATTGCCATCAAAGCCCACCAAAGAGCGGGAACTGCTCATGCTGAATTAAATGTCATAAGCGAAGCTTTCAAACTTATGGGTGATACAGATATAACTAAAATAGACTCACCAACAAAAAAACATCAATATATCTTAGAAAATCATAACAATCGTTTTTTAAACTTTACTATATATGTAACGCTAGAGCCTTGTAACCATACAGGCAAAACTCCACCCTGCTCTACTTTGATTAAAGCGCTCGGATTTAAAAAAGTAGTTATTGGCTCACTTGACCCTAATCCAAAAGCTTCAGGTAGTGCAGTATCTTTAAAAGCACAAGGTATTAAAGTCATCACAGGTGTTTTAGAGCAAAAGTGCCAAGAGTTATTGATACCTTTTAAAAAATGGCAGGAAAATGACTCTTTTATCTTTTTTAAAATAGCAAAAACAGAAAATGGCGTATATACAGGTGGTGTGATAAGCTCATATGAATCTCGTAAATTTGTTCATAAGCTAAGAGAAAAAATTGATCTTCTGGTAATTGGTGGCAATACGGTTAGAGTTGATAGACCTACTTTGGATTGTAGACTCTGTAGTAGTACAAAAGCACCAGATGTACTAATCTACTCAAGAAGGGATGATTTTGACAGAGAGATTCCACTTTTTGATATAAAAAATCGACAAGTTTTTATACAAAACCATTTTGAGATATTAAAAAATTATCGTTTTATCATGATTGAAGGCGGAGAGCATATGCTCAAAGAGACCCTTCAAATAACAGATCAGTATCTTTTTTTTACCGCTCCTGATTTTAAAATAGGAAAAACACTACAAATAAAACTAAAACTTAAAAGTTTATATAAAGATAAAATTGGTTTAGACACTATTCAATGGTTTAGAAAAATTTAGGTAATATTACTTAAAAACCAAAGGAGTATCTATGAATTATTTATATATTTTATTTACCTTTTTTATCGTCATTTTATTTTCAGGGTGTAGTGCAAAATCAAAAGGATTTATTGAAGATATCTACTCTCAAACAGAGGTAAGGTCTGCTACAAAACAAGATTATATCTCCATAAAAGCACCGCGAAACGCCCCAATAATTAAAGATACACCAAAAGATGAGTCACTTCAAGAGCGCACTAAGCTAAATGGAAATTATATCAGTGACGCATCACAAATTTACAAGGCTACTGGGAAGATAATAGATGCTAGTTATGACAAAGATGTCAATCTATATATCTACGCGTTTGTAAAAAGCAGAGAGTCTAATCCTATCACATTTTATTACGACAAAGATTTAAGACCAATTGGAGATATCGTCACAATTACTGTTAAAGATAACTTTTTAACTAAAATTTCAAGTGAAAAATCACAAAGATCGTTACAAAAGAGAAAAAGATCGATCATAGAGATGCCAGTAGTTGAAAGAATCAACACTTTATAAGAAAAAAGAGGCACGATTAACTATTTGTTTACTTTAGTATCTTATACTTTCAGAGTAAACAAATTCATTCAACACTCCTTTTGAATGTAAAAAGTTAAAAGATGCGGGTCTTAAAGCTTTTTACTTTGTTGACCGACATTTGCGGAAGTGTCGGTTAGCATTTAACAACTCCTTATTCTAGTTTAAAATAGTTTAATTTTTTATTAAAAAGTCATCTTTTATTAAATTATATTTAGGAATTGCATCAAATGACCTTTATTAAGAGTACAACATCGCAAAATTATGAGATCAAAAAATCAAAATTTATATCTTATTTGACACCAATAACAGAATTTGATACTCTTTTAAAAAAATTAAAAGACGAACATCCAAAAGCTTCACACATCATCTACGCCTATAGATCACTCAATGAATTTGACCAAATAGTAGAAAATTTTTCTGATGACAAAGAGCCAAAAGGGTGTGCAGGATCTCCCACACTAAATGTACTCAGAGGAGAAGAGCTTATAAATAGCGCACTTTTAACTGTTCGTTATTTTGGCGGAATCAAATTAGGGACAGGAGGCATGATACGAAGTTACGCAAATGCCGCAAAAGAGGTTATAAAAATTTCGGATTTACTCCCATATAGAAAGAAATTTCTGATAACTTTTAAAACTTCTTATAGTATCATCAATAGATACGAACACTATTTTAACGGTTTAAATATCACATATAACGATAGAGATTTTGACTCTTCTTGCGTCACATGGAGAGTCTATCTGACACAAGAGGAGATTGATCGACTTAAAACTTTTGAAAAAAATCTAAAATAACATCTTGTTCATCTCTTGCTCGTTTAAAAGTTTTACGCCAAGTGACTTAGCCTTTTCATATTTGCTTCCGGCATCTTCGCCGTAGATAAGATAATCACTCTTTTTTGAGACAGATCCTGTCACTTTTGCCCCTTTTGCTTCTAGCTTTTCCTTTATTTTTGTTCTACTCTCACTCATTGATCCTGTAAGCACTATCACTTTATCTTTAAAAGGGTTATCTTCTGCCTCAACCTTTTTATCTACCGTTGGCTCTATGATATCAAAAAGGTCTGTTATCATCGTCCTGTTTACACGCACAAACTCCAAAACGGATTCTGCCATCTCTTCGCCAAAACCATCAAGTGACACAAGAGCCTCTTTATCTGCATCGATAAACTCCAATCCAAATGCTTCACAAAGCTTCTTGGCTCCTACTTCTCCAACATGCTCTATACCCAAAGCATTTATAATTCGCCAACATGCACTGTTTTTTGTCTGCTTTATAGAAGAGAGAAGATTGTGTACTTTTTTCTCTTTAAACCCTTCAAGCTCTAAAAGAGCTTTTTCATCTAAACTAAAAAGGTCTAATACACTTTTAACCAAAGCATTTTGATACAATTTTTCGACTATTTTTACTCCAAGTCCATCTATATTTAGACATTTTCGACTTGCAAAATAGATGATTGAGTTTACAACTCTAGCGCTACACTCTAAATTTTGACACTTTATGAGTATGCCTTCATCTAAGAGTTCTTTGTCACATATAGGGCATTTTGTAGGTCTTGGTATGGCTTTTTGTGTAGTATCTCGAAACTGTTTTTGTACTTTTATGATTTTAGGTATGACATCTCCACTTCTTATGAGTATGACTCTATCTCCTATCATGATCTCTTTTCTCTTTATCTCATCAAAATTATGAAGCGTAGCTCTCTCTACAACAACACCTTCGATATCTGTTGGCTCAACAATAGCTACAGGAGTTACAACACCTGTACGACCAACTTGAAGCTGTATATCTTTGACAATTGTACTCTTTTCAATCGCTGGAAACTTATACGCACACATCCATTTTGGATTTTTTACTGTATAACCTAAATCTTCTTGGAGTGCTATCTCATCAACTTTTATAACAAGTCCATCCATCATCATCTCAATCTCTTCTCTTTTTAAGATTATCTCTTGATAGAACTCTTCTATCTCATCAATTCCTTTGACTTTTTTATAGCTTGGAGGTGCTAAAAATCCCAAAGAGTAGATAAAATCCATCTTTTGACTGAGCAATTTCTCTAAAAGAGTGTTTTCGCCAACACCCCATGGATAGAAAAATAGCCTTCTTTTTGCTGTTATTTTTGAATCAAGCTGTCTTAGACTTCCAGCTGCTGCATTTCTAGGATTTGCAAATAGCGATAACCCCTGGGTTAGCCGTTCATCATTTATCCTCAAAAAATCACTCTTTTTAATCACTACTTCACCGCGTATCTCAATAAGCTCTTTATACTCAATCTCTAGTGGTACTGATCTGATAGTCTTGACATTTTGTGTAACATCTTCACCTATTACACCATCACCTCTTGTGATGGCTTGTTTTAATTGTCCATTTTCATATATGATATTTAGACTCGCTCCATCAAATTTTGGTTCACAAAAGTATGATGGTGATGTGACATTTTTCTCAACTCTTTGAAGCCATTTAAAAAGACTTTCATAATCAAATATATCTTCCATACTCCACATGCGTTTTATATGCTCAGCTTTGGTAAAACCATCACGCACAATACCACCAACTCTTAAAGTGGGTGAGTCAAAAGCTATCTGTTTCGGATATTTTTGCTCATAATCCAAAACAACATGATAGAGCTTATCATACTCCTCATCGGTTACAATTGGATCATCCAATACATAATACGCATATGCATACTTTTTTAATAACTCTACCGCTTTTTGATACTCTTTTTGTGTCATTGATTCCCTTTATAGTACATAATGATACACATTTTAGATAAATATTTGAAGTAATTGGTACTTTTGACGATTTAAAAAATAAAAGGTTTAAATTTTATGGTATTTGCTATTAAAAAACAGTTAAAAGATTATCAATCATGGGTCAATATCGCATCTGAAAATCAAAAAGATACAATCAGCGCGATAAGTAGATATGATTTTATTACATTTGTATTTGTATTTACGGCTATTGTTTTTAGTACATTTATACTTTATGAGATAAATCTCAATCTATCTCTAGTAGCACTTATCATGCATCTATTTTTAGGCATAAATATACTAAAAGCTAGAACCATAGTCGCTAATTCACTAGAAAATCTTGATAACCACAGAGATATAGCACCAAATGTAGCACGATTTTTAAACAGAGAGTATTCATACTTTTTAGTCAGTAATGGTAAGTTTCCATTAACAGATGATCAAATTGAAAACTTAGAAGTTCACAAAAAAACATTTATCAAAAATCAGATGACAAGAGCAGGTCGTGGCGACTCGATAAGACGCTTTCGTCTGGCGTTTTTAAAAAGAGAGAAGAATTTTTTTAATATGCTATTTACTATTTTAATAGTAGTGGAGTTTTTTGTAGTTTTTTAGACTCTGGACAAAAAATCCAAAGTCTAAAGAGTATATTGTTTCTTAAAAATCTTTAGAAAGAATAACTCTGATAAATTGTTTATCATCTCGTGTAACTTGATCATAATTTACATTTGAATAAATCAACTTTGTACCAATTCCAGCTAATTTTGAAGCAAGAATAACATTAATCTCACTAACATCCAAAGCTGGTGTTACTGAGTTTTCATTTACCATATATTGTGCAATCAATTTACCAATACCATCAAGCTTCGCAGAAGCTTTTACTTTATATGCATCTGAACCAGGTGCAGCTACAAAATTTGCATTTGAGTAAATAGGTTGTGTGTATAGTTTTGTTTTCCAACCACTGGCTGTATTACCCATAGTTGCAGTATTTCCTAAAGTAATTGTACCTTTATCATCCATGCTAGAATAAGCAGCCATTAAGTTAAACATACTAACTTTTCCACTAACTTTTACACCATAACCACTTGTAGTATCAAGCGCACTTGCTTCAGGATCAATATGACCATACTGACCAGCAAGACCTACTGCCATATCTTTATCTAGTTTCAATGTATAACCAGCATCTGCCCACACAGCTGTAGCAGTGTCAGGTAAATCATAATACCACAAGTTAATTGGTAACCCTTCAACTAGATTTGTAAGTGCACCTACTGCATATGCTCCACCAGCTTTTGTTAATGTTCCAACTGTAGTTCCATATG
>CAYUSV010000036.1:0-16636 GCA_964447385.1 uncultured Campylobacterales bacterium
AAATACTTTATCTATAAAACTTTATTTGTATTTTAAAATAGTTACTATATTATAAAAATAGTTTAACATGAGGATAAAGTATGAAAGTTTGGGGTAGTATCCTTGCATGTGCAGTGATATTTTCTATTTTTGGATGTGGTGGTGTAAGTGAACGAGAGATATTAAGAACTGAGACAAATGGGTATAGTGATTCAAAATTGAATAGTGAAAACTTTATAGATATAGCAAGACTCTATTATAAAGAAGATACAAATGCATCTTTTTCTAAGAGTAGACCGCTTTATCCGGGTGGTCCTAGAGAGAGTGTGAAACAAAAAGATATTTTTTATATCAAATCACAAGATAAAAAATTAGCTATCACATATAACAATCAAAAAATAGATGTTGAAGTTGATTTGGATCTTGTTAAAATTGTTTATGATGATGGATTTAAAACTGTAAGCGAGGAGATGAAGCTCTCTGATTTTGTTGGTACTTATAATATCCAAGCTGTTGTAGGTGGGCAGTGATGAAAATAAAATTTCTTTTGATATTAATTACACTCTACACATCTTTATACTCAGCTACAATAAAAACCCAAAAAGAGAGTTACAAGCAAGGTGAGCAGATAATAGTAACTCTTACGCAGATGTTAGGTCATTATGAAGATTGGGTAGGCATATATCCAGCTGATAGCAACAATGATTGGGAAAATGTTACAAGTTGGAGTTGGACAGGTGGGGTTGAAAATGGAGAAATCAAACTAGATGGTATAACAGTCGGAGAGTATGAAGCAAGAGCATTTTATAAAAATTCTTTTGATCTTGAAGCTAAATATGCTTTTAGTGTCGGAAAAATTCAAACTAAAATAAAACCCCAAAAAGAGAGCTATGATAAAGGGGAAGAGGTAATTGTTGAGGTTGCAGGGATGTTGGGTCATTATGAAGATTGGGTAGGCATATATCCAGCTAATAGCAACAATGATTGGGAGAATGTTATAAGTTGGAGTTGGACAGATGGAGTTAAAAATGGAAAAATCAGACTAAATGGTTTGCCCGTTGGAGAGTATGAAGCAAGAGCTTTTTTTAAAAACTCTTTTGATCTTGAAGCTAAATATGCCTTTAGTGTCAAAAATGCTTATACTCCACCAATTATCTACGAAGATGCAGAAGGTGGTATCTCATCAAAGTGGATTCATGTTTTAGGGAAATATCCACCTCGCCGTATAAGCGGTGGCTACAAAAGTAGCTCTCTACTGCTTTTGAATCCACAATGGAAAAACCTTGGGTATAAGTGGGAGAATTTTTCAGAGTATCATTTGCCTATAAATAACTCTGTGCATAGTATATTGGAGATAGATATGGGTGGAGCAAATTATCTTATGCCACAGTTTAAAGGGGATAATAAAAAAAGAGGCTGGATGGAGCACTATACGGTTGGTCTTTATGTTAAGACTAAAAAAGGGGATCGAGTTATGTTATGGGACTCATTTTTTAACCATGAAAATGTTGGTCCACATGTAGCAGAGTATGGTGATGGTAGGATATGGCTTATTTATCCTTCACCCGTAGAGCATGTAAGAGGTTGGGTTTTTGAAGATCCGGGAGTTTGGACACATTTTAAGGTAGATATCAATGTTGAACTTAAAAAGTTAGAACCGGATAACAAACTTTTGTATATAGATAAGTTTATAGCAACTGGTGGATTTTTGGATAATATAAAACTATCCTCTCCGTAAGTAATTACTTAAAACCCCCGCAACGCTTAAAAAGAGGAGGAGTTGAAACAAGCGTTGCATGGGCTTATAAGTATATCGACACAAAATTTTATCTCTAAAGTCAATTAAAGTAAAAATTTAATCAAAAGTGATTAAAAACATTTGTACAATTCCTTAATAAAAAATATTGTCAATTTTCTTTTTTTTAAACAGTATTTTGTATATTTAATAAAAATATAATTTACTATGTGTTCATAAATGTAACACATTGGTTAAAAATAACAATTAAGTTTAAAAAAAATTAACAAAATATTTTTTAAGTCCGATATGCTTATTAAGTACGAAGATGTACTTGCAATAAAATTAAGGCAGGTAAAAAATAATGGTTGGTAAAAAAATGTTTTTCTTAAAAGCTTTTTTAAGATCGGAAAAATTAAGAGATCAAGTATCATTTGATGATTTTTTAAGTAAATATACAAAAGAGAAATTAACAGCATTTGCAAATTCTGATATCCATAATGATAGAAATAACGAAAAAAATCTTGCAGTTATTCTTTTTAAGATGGATTGGGAAAAAGATGATCCTTTTTTCATCAAAGAGGGCACACAAAAGCTTTTTGAGTGTATCAAATATGAAGTAAGAGAACATGATGTAATGGCAAAATGGAGCGAAGATGAGTTTTTGATTTTGCTTCCTGAGTGTTCTGTTGAATCAGCACAAAAGATAGCATTTTTGATAAAAAGTATCGTTGAAGCGCGTACGTTTGTTAACATGAAGATAGAGCTTAGTTATGGTATATCAATTCACGAAAGCGATGATACGCCGGACTCTTTTATGCGTCGTGCAACTGAGCAGTTAAAAAAGTGTGCAGAGGCTTAAATCATAGCTCACTGATACCATCGATAAATTGTCTTATGATAGGGTTATCGGTGGTTTTGAAAAATTCAGGTTTTTGGTTGGCTAATACTTTTCCATCATAAAGCATGATCATCTGATTTGCAATTTTAAAACTTTCATTTATATCATGGCTTATTACAACAGAAGTTGTTCCTAGCTCTTTTTGAAGTTTTACTATAAGACGGCTTATAAGATCACTAGCGATTGGATCAAGACCTGATGTTGGCTCATCATACAGTATAATATCGGGTCTTAATATAATAGTTCTTGCGATTGCTGCTCTTTTTTGCATACCCCCGCTTAACTCATGTGGAAAGTTTTTCATCACTTCATCAGGCACCAATCCTACAAGAAGAAGGGAGTTTATAACTTCTTCTTTTATCTCTGCTTCACTCAAATCACTATGTTCTCTTAGTGGAAATGAGATATTTTCATATATGGTCATACTATCAAAAAGTGCTCCAAATTGAAAAGCAAAACCTATTTTTTGGCGAATACTTAAAAGCTCTTTTTCATCTGTTTGTGCAATTTCAACACCTTCAACGATCACATCACCAGAAGTTGGTTTTAAAAGCCCTACCATCAATTTGATAACGGTTGATTTACCAGTACCTGAGGGTCCCATGATAACACAAACATTTCCCTCTTTTATGGTAAATGTTAAGCCTTTAAGTACTTTTTTTTCACCAAAATATTTATGAACTTCTTTAAATTCTATGATATCTTCCAACTATTTTTCCTCAAGTTTAGCTACAAATCCACGATCAAAAGAGGAGAGATCTTTATAAAAACCGATCTGTTTTATATCTTTTCCTCTTAAGTATCTCTTTAGTGGCTTTTTTTGATCATATCCTATTTCACACAATAGATACGGTATCTCTCTCTTAATCCAAAGATCAATAATCTCCATCAACATCTCATCACCTCTTATACCACCAAAAAGTGCATTTTGTGGCTCATATGATAGAGAGTTTTCAAGCTCAAACCCCTCTGCTATATAGGGTGGATTTGAGATAATCATATCAAAATTGTCATAAATTCCATCAAGATAATTTGTTTGAACAAAAGTTATTTTATCCATTACGCCAAATTTTTGAGCATTTATCCGTGCAATCTCTAAAGCATCATTTGAGATATCAGTAGCAATAATTTTTATATCATCAATCAGCATAGCCAACATGCAAGCGATAATGCCACTACCTGTTCCAATTTCGCCAACATGCAGAATTTTGTCCATCTTTTTAGAGATGTCTAAAGCTTTGTCGATCAAGAGTTCAGTCTCAGGACGAGGTATAAGAGCTCCTTTTTTTATAAAAAACTCTTTTGAATAAAAGCTCACACTATTTGTAAGATACTCTATAGGCTCATCAAATGATCGTCTTTTAACAAGCTCTTTATATATTTTGTACTCTGTAAGTATTTCATCTTCTTTTAGTATCAGATAGGGAGTATCACACTTTAGGGTGTGTTGAAGAAGTAAAGTTGCCTCTTTTTTGTTTTTTAAAATCAAAGAGGCCTCTTTTAGAGCCTCTTTGATCGTTGGATTAGCCATCTACCTTGACACCAAGTCTCTTTAATCTCTCAACTAGTGGTGGGTGTGAATGGTAGAAAAATATAAAAAGTGGATGTGATTTTGGAAAACTCTTGTTTTCATTTGCCAATTTTTGAAGTGCACTTGCTAACTCTTCTTTGCTTTGACACTCTGCTCCAAACTCATCTGCATGATATTCATTGTGTCTACTGATAACACCAAACAAAGGCATAAAAAATAGCGAAAGAATAGGTGAAAAAATCAAAAACATAGCGATGATAGAGTAGGGTGTCTCTTGTATATCTATAGCTTCAAAAAGTGAGGTTGGTAAATTACCAAAGATAAAAAACATGATAAAAAGAAGAGTACCCACGATAGCGATATTTTTAAGTATATCTTTATGTTTAAAGTGTCCTAGCTCATGTCCTAAAACGGCTAAAAGCTCGTTTTTGGTTAGTTTCTCTATCAAAGTATCAAATAGTACAACCCTTTTTGATTTTCCAAGCCCTCCAAAATAAGCGTTTAATCTATTGTCTCTTTTGCTTGCATCAATTGTAAATACACCCTCTGTTTTAAGTCCAACCGATGAGAGTAGTTTTTGAATTGATTCTTTTAGCTCTTCATTTTCTAATATTGTAAATTTATTAAATATTGGAGCTATGAGAGTTGGGTAAATAACATTGATGACAATTATTACTGCAAATATCAACCCAAATCCCCAAAGCCACCAACTATCAAAGTTTATTATAATCATAGAGATAAGCCATGTTATGATGCCACCAAAGATAATAAACATGACAGATGATTTTATAGTATCTGTGATATAAAGCTTGGCGTTTAAGTTTGAAAAACCAAACTTTTTATCCAAAACAAAAGTTTTATAAAGATCAAAAGGCAGAGAAAATATAAAACCAATAGCACCAAAAAGTAGCACATATACAACAGACTTTATAGCAAGATCATCGATATGAATTGTGTTTTCAAGCCATTTTAACCCAAAACCAATCCAAAAGATAAAGATAAGATACTCAACAAGCGAACCAATTATATCTAATCTTTGGTTTGCGATTTTATAATCTGCTGCTTTTATATAATTTGACGGCGTTAAAATAACGGCCTTGTTAACTCTCTCTTTTGTTACATATCCAATCTCCATAACCGAAACATAAACTTTGGTCAAGATATAGATAAAAAAGATAATTCCAACTGTTAATAACATTTACTTTCCTAATACATTTTTTAAAATTTGTGCAAACTCTTGTGGTGGTTTGTAACCAATTGTTTTAAAGTTTTTAAGCTCATTTGCATCTGCATCATAAAATATTATAGCAGGCGGTCCAAAAACATTATACTTTTTCAAGAGCGCTTTATCCTCATCTGTGTTGTGGGTGATATCAATTTTTATAAGTTTAAACTCACTCATAAGTGAAGAGACTACAGGATCGGGAAATGTAATCTCTTCAAGCTCATTACACGATGCACACCACTTAGCAGTAAAATCTATAAAAACATATTTATCACTATTTTTGATTTCTCGCTCTAGTTGTGCAATAGTTTTAACTTTTTTAAAAGTATTTACTTTTGCAACATTTTCACCAATAGGTGAGCAGGTACCAAACTTTTCCAGTGGATTGAGAGGATTTGAAGCTCCTGAAAATGATCCTACCAGCAAAATGGTACCGATTAATACAAGCATAATAGCAAAAACCTTAATAAGTTTCATAGCACCCTTGACACCATCTTTAAATGATTCAAAAGCACCTGCATAAACACCACTTCCTATAAATAAAATAGACCACAAAAAGAGAGTAACGGAGCCTGGGATAATTCTTGAAAGCATCCAAATTGCAATTGCTAACATAATAACACCAAAGATTTGTGATACAAGTGTCATCCAGCCTCCTGGACGAGGTATAAACTTACCAGCTCCTGCTCCAATGACAAGAAGAGGAATACCCATACCAATACTCATGACAAAAAGTGCAGCTCCTCCTAAGAGTGCATCACCTGTCTGTCCGATATAAACAAGTGCTCCAGCAAGAGCTGGAGCTACACAAGGACCTACGATAAGAGCTGATAAAAAGCCCATAATAGCAACTCCGATTAATCCACCATTTCCTTTAGCTTCATCGGAAGTTTTGTTGATTAGGCTCTGTAATTTTGATGGAAGTTTCAGCTCGTAATAGCCAAACATTGAAAATGCCAACGCAACAAAGATAAGTGAAAAAACTGAAATTACCCAAGGATTTTGCATAGCCGTTTGGATGTTTGCTCCAAAAAGACCTGCTAAAACTCCTGCTATTGCATAAGCTACAGACATAGAGAGTACATATATCACAGAGAGAAAAAGTCCTCTTCTTACACTCATTTTCTCTTTTGAATCATTTGATTGAGATACGATAATAGAGGAGAGAATAGGGATCATAGGAAAGATACATGGAGTAAGAGATAGAAGTAATCCTATACCAAAAAATAGTGCAAGAACTGTAAAAAGAGAGTCACTTTTGAGTGCATTTACTATCTGGTCTTCTTCTGAAACTATTATCTTATTTTTTTCTATTGTTGGTTCTTTTTTAGTTTCTGATGTATCTTGAGATACATTTGACATCTTCCATGTAGGTTTTTGCGCACCTTTAGAGAGAGTTGTATCAAAATCAAAACTTTTACTAAGTGGCTGATAACAAAGACCTTTCTCTGAGCAACCCTGATACTCAATTTTTAGTGTAAAAGCACCCTTGCCAATTTTCTCTTCAATAAGAGAAAATGGTATATCAACGACCACATCAATATCTTTTAAAACTACATAACCGTCATGTTCAGTTGGTTTTGGTCTATTTATGAGCTTATCTAAATTTAACTCTTTTGGTTTTGTTATGCTGTATTTTAACATCTCATCATATAGATATATTTGTGAGCCTAGTTTAATTGTTGTCTGGATTTTTCTATCTTGTTGGACAGCTTCAACATTAAAAGCTTCTTGTGGTGATAAAATACCACTCTGTTCTAAAGCAAAGAGTGATGAATATAGCATCATAAGAAAGATTAATAATTTTTTTTGCATATAATTTCCTATAAATTTTTGCAAGATTATACTTAAATTATGTAAATAGATTGTGTAAGCTGTCTCTGTCGTTAAATTCATTTTTGATATAATCAAGATATAAAAATTTATTTAAGTGAAGTTAAAGATGCATAAAAAACCAAATATTTTAGTTATAGGCGATTTGATGGTAGATCATTATCTATGGGGAGATTGCCAAAAGATATCACCAGAAGCTCCTGTACAGGTAGTAGATGCCCAAACAGAAGAGCTTTTGATGGGTGGAGCTGGAAATGTGATAAACAATCTCCTCTCTTTAGGTGCAAATGTCGGTGTATGTGGTGTCATAGGGGATGATGAAGATGGCGATTTTTTACAACAAAGACTTGGACAAAAAGGTGTGAGAAAAGAGGGCTTAAAAATCCAAAAAGGGAGAAAAACAACCAAAAAAAGCCGTATAATTGCCAGACATCAGCAGATTTTGAGGATTGATAAAGAGCAGAGAGATGATATCTCTAAAGAGTCTGAAGAGTTGATAATTTTAAGGACTAAGATAATTTTAGATTTTTATGATGCAGTGTTACTTAGTGATTATGGCAAAGGTGTATTGACTGATTTTGTAGCAAAAGAGATCATAAAATTAGCACGCGAGAAAAATAAACTCATATTGGTCGATCCAAAAGGAGATAATTATGCAAAATACAAAGGTGCAACGCTCATAACACCAAATAAAAAAGAGGCACAAAATGCTACAAATATCCATATACATGATGATAATACTCTCAAAGAAGTTGGTTTCAAATTAAAAGATGATTTAGCATTAAAATATGTAATTGTTACACTCTCACATGAGGGTATGGCTCTTTTTGATAAAGAGTTTTTAAAAATTCCTACGCTCTCTAAAGATGTTTTTGATGTAACCGGAGCTGGTGATACTGTGCTTGCTGCAATTGCGATAGCTTTGGTTGAGGGTAAAAGTATCTATGAGGCTGTCAAGTTTGCAAACGCTGCTGCTGCTGTTGCTGTAAGCAAAGTAGGGTGTGTTGCTGTCACAATTGATGAGATAAACAGCCACAAACAAGACTCAATTGTAAAAATAGTATCTCTTGAAAAACTTACAGATACCATAAAATCTACAGAGAAAAAAGTCGTTTTTACCAACGGTTGTTTTGATATACTACACGCAGGTCATGTGAGATTTCTAAAAGATGCAAAAAGTTTTGGAGATATTTTGATTGTTGGATTAAACTCTGATGATTCTGTAAAAAAACTAAAAGGAGAAAACAGACCTATTAACGGTTCAAAAGATCGTGCCGAAGTTTTAGCAGCGTTAGAGTCTGTGGATTTTGTAATAGAGTTTAGTGAAGATACACCATATGATTTGATTTGTGCTATAAAGCCTAATATTTTGGTGAAGGGCGGAGACTACAGAGATAAAAATATAGTTGGAAGTGATATAGTAAAAGAGGTTAAAATTGTGGATTTTGTTGATGGTAAAAGTACAACGGCAATTATACAAAAGATAAAATGACAATGATAAAGATGATCCAAAGTGAGTTAAACTCACATAAAGAAGTGCTTGAAGATACAATAAATACTCTACAAGATTCAATTCTTGCATCTTGTATGTTAACAAAACAGATACTAGAGAGTAAAAATAAGATATTGGTTTTTGGAAATGGAGGAAGTGCCTCTGATGCCCAACATATAGTAGCTGAGTTAGTGGGAAGATATAAGTCAAACAGAGTAGGGTTTCCTGCCATTGCGTTGAGCGCTAATACCTCGATATTAACTTCAATTGGAAATGATTTTGGCTTTGAAAGATTATTTGAAAGACAAGTAGAGGCTTTAGCAAATAGTGGAGATTTGTTGATAGGTATATCTACAAGTGGTAACAGTCAAAATGTGATAAATGCACTAAAAAAAGGTAGAGAACTTGGATGTAAGAGTATAGGTTTAAGTGGTTGTGGTGGTGGAGCGATGAGTTCATTTTGTGATATAAACGTCACTGTACCCTCAGACGACACTCCAAGAATACAAGAGATGCATATTTTGATAGGACATATTATCTCTCAAGCAGTAGATGAGCTATAAACTTTTTTTATCTACTGCTTCGCTTTTGTTACCCTTTATAAAAAGGGTTGTTACTGTGTATATCTACGACACATCTAGCTGAGTGAAAACCTCTTGAATATTCATCTGAAATGAACATAAAGTTTTCTACTCTCCAATTATTCTTTTTTTCGATTAAAACTGACCTTGACATTTTTACTCTATCTTTGCTTTCGCAGATAATAACTTCATCGTTGTGAAATGCTGTTTGTACAGTTTTCATACGTTCAATTGTTATATAGTGGTGAAGCCCAATAGTAAGGACAAAAAAGAGAAAAACCGCGGGAAAAGCTTTTTTAAAAAGCCCCTTTGGCATAAACTTTCTTGTTGTTACAAATGCAGTTATTGCTAAGAAAAAAAGAGCAACTACTATATAACCACCCTCTAGTTGAAAAAAATTACTCATGATAATCTCCTTTGATATTTTGTTCTCTTTATACCTTGTAAGTTTTTAGGTAGTATATCATATTCAATCACAACTTATCGGGATTTACAAAATCATCAAGTTTTAAATACCCTAATAACTCTCCTGTTAAGGATAACAATTTAAAGTACCCCTGTATATAGTTTTGTCTCTCTTTTATCTCATCTAGTTGAGATCTATTTAGTGCTCGTTGTGCTAACAGTAGTGCTTGAAGATCTTGTGTACCATACTTAAAAGCGCTCCAGTAGGAGTCAATCACTTTTATGTTTGCTTGGACTTCATTGTGTGTATGTTTTAGTGAATCTTTGGCTGATTTTGTATTTTCGTAAACTTGTTTGGTATTGAACTCTGTCCCTTGTGTTGAATCCAATAAATTATAAGATAGTTCAGATATCTTGCTAGCAACTCCAAGTTTTATAGCTTGATGTTTGCCACCATTGTAAAGATTATAGTTTAGTGATAATGCAGCACTTGCTTTATCTTCTCTAGGTTCTGCCTCATAATTGCTTCGTTTTCCTTTTGTGGTCAATATAAGATCAAGAGTTGGTCTAAATGCAGCATTTTTTGCCTTAAAATCAAATCTTGCTGATTTTAGTTTTGATTTTATAATTTGTAGTTTTGTATTTGATTTTTTCATATTTTTAAGAGTTGTATTTTTATCATTGAGTTTAAAATTAAACTCTCTCTGTATAGGTTGGTTATCTGGTTTTTTATCACCTAAATAGTATTGATAATAAGATACAGCATTGCTATATTTTGATTCTGCTTTTATGAGTGCTGATGTGGCATTTTCTACATTTGATTTTATATAGTTTAAATCACCTTTTGTAGCAGCGCCACTATTCTCTTTTATGGTTACAATATTTAATATATTTTGAAGGTTTTTCATGTTTTCTCGATTTACGAGAATTGCCTCTTTTTCATAGATAATATTTAGATATGCTTCTGTGATTTTTATAACCTCTTGTTCCACTTGTGATTTAAATTTTAAAGCCGCTACTTCCAAGTTTGCCAATTGTTTTTTAAGATTATTTGTATCTTTGTGACCCGAATAGAGATTTTGTGTTATAGAGAGTTGTAAGTCTGCTTTTTCATACTTCTCTTCGGGCTTGTTTTCTGGGTGGAGATAGTTAGTACTTGTAGTTGCATAAACTACCGCTGTTGGTCGAAATTGTGATTTTGCTTCGTCAACTTTTCTTTTTGCTTGTATTACCTTTTCCCTTTGGGATAGAATTTTATTGTTAATATTTAATGCTTTTAAAATGGCTTCTTTTAGTAATAAACCTTTTTCATTTTTGTTTAATTTTTTTTGGATTTTTGTTGACATGATTGTTTCTGGGGTGGCGATTGTTATGTTTTGCTCAACATGTATCTCTTTTTTCTTCTTTTTATGTTTGATTATTTTAGGCGGGTTAATTTTTTTTATAGCTCTTGTTTTGGTTCGTGATTTTTTAGAGTTAGTTTTTATATATGCATCTTTAATTATTTTTTTTATCTCTTTTAATCTCTTTTTGGTTGATTCTTTATCTGCAAAGTTAACCATGTCAACGATAAAATTATTTTTATTTTTTTTGATAAATAGTTGATCAGTGGTATATCTATTTAGTACAGTCTCTACATTTTTATAATTATTATAAACTCCTAGTCGAATGAAATAACTATTGTTTATGATTTTATCTTGCTTAATGACAGTTGCATTTAAAGATGAAAAAAATAATATAGATATTAGTAGTAACTTTTTTACATGTGGCATATATAACCCTAAATTCAAATTCTTTCATTTTCACTATCGACTAATTCAAGATATTATTTAATATTTCTTTTTATAAAAATCTTTTTTTGTATAAATTACTAAAAAAGTTTAAATATTTTCATATTTGTCGATATGCAGGGTAAGATTTGGAATTAAGGGTTTGGATATATGTTTAGTTTTATAAAGTGGTTTGGATCATTGATAGAAAATGCTAAAAAGAAAAAAGGTTTATGGTTTACGCTACTTTCCGTTTTTTCACTCATAGGTATCTTTTTATCCTTATATTTTGTAAATTTCTTAGTTAGTGATGTTGCTAAAAAAACATATGAAAATCAAAAAGAGCAATTTGAACTACACCTTAAAAGCCAATTTATAACAAATAAAGAGCGTTCACTTGCAATTGCAACTGTTGCAACTCAAAATGAACAACTTAAAGAACTTTTTGTAAGTGATGATGAAGATGCATCAAAAAATATCAAAAAAAGTGCCAAAAAGCTAGAGGAGGTTGTCTCAAAAACTCTTGATAGTCAAAATTTCTCTATCTCATTTGAGCAAAATGATAAATTTTCACAGATAAAAATAGTAAATGGATTAGATGTAGCAGATAATGGAGCTTTTTTTAAAGCTGTTGTCCCTTTTGTAAAAACAGAGACAGCTGTAAACAATATAGTAGTTAAAGAGAGTATAAAATCCCTTGTGCCAATCTTTAAAAATGAGAAAAAAGAGTTTGTATTTATGCTAAATGAGAGTAGCATAAACAAAATCAAAAGTGATATAAAAAAGACAAAATATATACAGATACAGGAGAAATATTTTGTAAAAATAAGAGATTATAATAATAATTTTGTAGAGAGTATAAAGTCAATAGATCTTAATCTTTTAACTACTGATGGTTACTTAAAAGATAAAAACTATTTTTATGTTATACAGAAAGTTTTTGATGTTGATGGCGACAATATAGGAGTTGCAATTATTGCAGAGAGTATGAGTAGTAAAAATAGTTTTGTTCATCTTGTAAAGAATTTGGTTAATAGTGTTACAACGGTTGCATTGGGACTCATTGTTTCTATGGTTTTATTTCTTTTTTAGGTTGGTGTTTTTATGAAAAGAATAAAAATATTTAAAGCTTATTTTATCTTATGGCTTTTTGTCTATTTTATAACAGTCTCAAATCTTGAGATGTTTAAAGAGTATTTTCTCTCAACACTAACTTTTAATATCGCCATTGTCTCTATCTTGGCTATTGGAACTTTTATGATCTTAAAAGGTTCAAAAGATCTCACCATGATAGCAGGTACTTTTGGTGTTTTGATGTATAAAAAAAAGGGACTTACAAAACACTTAAAAGGTATTGAGAAAAATTTTCCATCAAATATAGCAAAAAAAATCAAATCAAGAGCAGAGTCTGGCTTGCTCCTGTTCACAGAACATGATAAAGAGGAGATTTTAACATGGATTGATGAAAAATTTGGCAATCAAAATAGATACAATAATTTTTTTATAGGTACTGCTTTGATGATAGGTCTGCTTGGTACTTTTTCAGGGCTTTTAGGTGCTATTAGCTCTATGGCAGATATCGTTTCATCTTTGGCTGGCAACAATGTCAATATTTCACAAATTATGGCAGATTTTTCAGGACCTCTTGGTTCTATGGCTGTTGGTTTTGGTTCATCTTTGTTTGGTGTTATTACTGCAATTGTTTTAAGTATCAAAGGGTATCTTCTAAATAAAGCACAAGCTACACTCTTAGCAGGTGTGGAAAACTGGCTAAATGAGAAGACGCTAGAGCCAACTTCTAGTGAAGATAGATCACCAGTTATGGTATCAACAAACAACCTAAATGAACATCAAAAAAGTTTTATGGATGTTTTTATAGAACAAATTTCATCATTAAATAGAGAATTAAAAGAGCTCTCACACTCAAATGATCAATTTAAAACAGCTTTTTTAATGACTACACAACATGTACAAAAGAGCTATGATGAGCAGATGAATCTGTTAAAATCGATGAAGTCATCTATGGACAATCTCTCAAATACTCTTGTACAAAACTCTAAAGAGACAACACACTATTTTAGTAGTTTAAATAAAACATTTGAACACTCTGAAAAAAAGATGGATCACATTTTAAACGCTCAATTTGAAAATATACAAAATACTCAATCATTAACGACAAGTGTAGATAATTTTCGCTCTAAAACAGAAAAAAACAACCAACAGCTTTATGAAAATGATAAAATGTTAATGGATTTAATTATCGAACAAAAGCATAAAGATAAAAATAGAGATATAGAGTTTTTTGAGCTTATTGAAGCTATGGGTATGATGGATAAAAGTATCAAAGAGAGTATACAAAAGTTTACAGATATTGATAAAAAAATATCAGCAAAAGATAGAGATAATAAAGACTATTTAGAGCATCATCTATCTTCAGTACATAAAAATGAGAGTATACAATAATATGGCAAGAGCAAAAAAACATGTAGAAGAGTTTAACCCATGGCCACCATTTGTGGATGTTTTCTCATCAGTAATTTTGGTGTTACTTCTTTTTATCCTTATTATTATTGTAAATCTTACCTATTATATGAAGTTTAATTCTAAAGCTGAGTCAGAATCAATTGTAGCATCAAAAACTAATAATCTTACAAAAGGTGTAGATGTTACCGATATGATAACTATGAAAAAAACCGTAAAACCAACAGCCGATAAAGGAGGCAATGAGTCACTCTTTAGTGGTGGAAAATCAACAGGTAATGCGGTAGTAGCTGCAAAAGATCAGAGTATATCAAAACAAAATATTAAAAAAATTAATAAAAAAGAGATATTGGTTTCATTTAATTCAAAAAATATATTTATAGACAAAATAACACAAAATAAAATTTTATCATTTATAAAAGATGCAAAAAAGAGCAATAAAAATGCAAAAATAGAGCTCTCCATCGCAAATTCAACAGAAATTAGAAGTACTACGGTAGCTAGACAAATTTCAGTAGCAAGGACGCTAAATATCAAAAATTTGATAAAAAAGAGTAACTACAAATTGTCAGATATATCGTTAAAGATAAATAATGTCAAAGACGATAAATATAAAAATGGGTATGTAAGAGTTAAAATTATTCAGTGATTGGCACTTATCATGATAAGTTAACTTCCATCTTGACTTTTCTCTTCGGTTTTAAGAGAGGATGGAAATACTTAACATAACAGATTATATGATACTTTGTTATGTTTTGATATCTAGTTCTTTAGGGTCTCGTTTGGTGTGAAAAATAGCCAAAACCATTATTATATTTTCGTATTGTTCATATAAAAGTATGTAAGGAAAATTTTTCATTAAGATTTTTTGTACCGTTTTAGTTTCATATGGATAGAGGTTTGGAAATTTTAATATCCGTTCAAATGTCTCATCCAAAAAATCGATAAATTTTTGTTCTAATTTAATATCAATTTCAAAATAGTAGTCCAATGCTTTTTTTAAATCTTCTTCAGCATCAGGGTGAAGCTTAATAATCATCAACTATCTTTGAATATCATTTTTAATCTCATCCCATGAGCGACCAATAGAGCGATTATCTTGAAAAGATTTACTTCTTGTATCAAGTACCTTTTTTTGTTTATTTGTCAGATCATAGGAGTTTTTATTTATAATGAAATCTTTTAAATCATTGTCTACAATAAATCTTAGTGTTTTAATAATCTCCTCTTTTGAGTGATTAAAAAATTGTTCAATTTGTGGTTCTTCAATGGATAATTGAATCATAGGTTAACTCCAAGGTTAAATTTACATGTAGCCATTATAGCATAAGTTCTTCAATTTTTTTTCAGAGTTTTTGTGTCTCTTTTTTAAAAAATAGACAGGTCTTGCATGATTGACTTTGTACTATCATGAATAAGTGGACTTCCATCTTGACTTTTCACTTTGCTTTCAAGATAGGATGGGAACACTTAACATAACGACCATCTTGAGGAATAAGTTATATGTTAACTACCTCATTTACATTTATCATGATATTAAGTTTTTTTGCAAGATAAAATTTACCGTTAGGGTAACTTATTCCCTTCCTAGAACTTGTTATAGCTCTTGTTTTTCATATAATTCAGATATTGGAAAAACTAAATCATAATCTCCCCATTCGAGTTCACCATATGTTAAATTGAACTTTTTAAAAAGGTTTTTATCTTGATATTTTTTTATCTCAGGATGTCCGGAACTAAATATAAAATTTTCAAAATCAACAATATTAATCTTTCCATCATTAAATGTTAATTCAAGCTTATAACCATTAATATATTTTGCTGATTCAATCTCTAAATAATCTATCATCTATTTTACCTTCCCTTCAATTTTAATACAAGGTATTGATTTATGAAGAATGAAGTAATCTATCCATTTTTGTACAATATCTTGTTTAAAACTTTCTACAAATTTTTTAAAATCTTTAAGTTGAGTATGCGGTAAAGACCTTTTCCCTTTGACATTTTTAAACTTAACATCAATAATTTTTCCATCTTCAATAACAAATTCAGCTTTACTTTCAAAACCTTGATATTTACCATGCACATGTATTGGTTCATGCTCATTGCTATAAAACATAATAATGATACCAAGGTACTCAAATTATCTTTTTAACATCATCTAACCCAAGAGCATTTCCGCCTACTCCCCAATTTCCACTCTTAACCTCATTAATTACTACCCAAGTAACGCCACGAAGTTTTTCACTTGTTACCTCTGTTACAGCATCTGTTACTTTTTGGATTAAAGCTTTAGACTGCTCTGATGTTAGCTCATCTTCAAAAACCTTTATTTCAACGAATGGCATGTTGTTCTCCTTGTTTGTCACTCTTCTATCTTAAGACATAGATTTTAAGCTATTGACACGGTATGATCAGTATCCTCCATTACGACCATTTTGGGATTTCGAAAGTACTTCATACTTTTTCAAATTTATATTTATGTTATTTTATCAAAATCTTTTGGTTTTTTCTTTTTTCTTCATTTTTTGCGTCTCTTTTTTAAAAAAAGAGACAGGACTTCCACCAAAAGTTTTGAATTTTTTTGATAGTTCAATAGCATAGAAACTTTCTTTTTAGTTTGTCATGATAATGCTTGAAACTGTGAAGACAACGGTGGACTTCACCGACAGCGTAGCTGTTCGTGTGCAAGGTTTTGTTGTGC
>CAYUSV010000037.1:0-16044 GCA_964447385.1 uncultured Campylobacterales bacterium
TTTTTTGAAGTATAATTATTGGAGCTTCATGTTTTGTATAAGAAATTTCATTGAGATTTTTAAAACTTTTTTTTGTGTACATAATATCATTAAATATATATCCTCGTATCTTTATAGATATATTTTTTTTAAATAATTTAATTAGTGTATAATTGATGATTGCAATAATACTACGTATTGGATTTGATAAAAAATGATTTCTATAAAAAATAAAAGAGTGATAACGTATATAAATTAATCCATCACTTTTTACCTTTTTATTGATAATATCAAAAAAATCGTAAATATTTATATAGGGTATGGAAAGTCTAGCAAAAAATACATCTATGGAATTATTTGGGATGACTGTTAAATTGTCTGTTATAGTATGATTTGTATAATTCGATAGGTATTGTTTTGCATAATTAAGCGGTTCATTAAATAAATCGTAGCAGTATATATGTTTTATCTCTGAGTCTAAAAATATTTTTGAATATTGACCACCCGAACAACCAAAATCCAATATAGTCTTATCCTTTGGATTAAGCATTTTGATGCTATCTATATTTGCCATAGCACGTTCACTTTTAATATATTTTTCGAGTTTATTCATTTCTTAACCTTGTTTTCCTAGTTGTTATTCTTAACAGATTTTTATTCTTATTGTGGATAGAATCTATTTTATCAGAAATGTCATAAGATTGTTAATCGTTTTATGTCATAATGGCTAAATGTTAAAGAGTAAGATAAAAAATATTGCTATTGTTGGTGGTACGCATGGCAATGAATTTACGGGTGCTTATCTTGTAAAGCATTGGCTTAAAAATCCTCACTTAGTAAAACGAGAGGGATTTAAAACTGAAATTGTTTTTGCAAATCAAAGAGCCTTTAAAGAGGTTAAGCGATATATTGATAGAGATTTAAATAGATCTTGTAGCGAGATAATTTTAAATAGTCCAGATTTAAATCTACATGAAGAGAGATTAGCTAGAGAATTAAACAGCTTAATTGGTCCCAAAGATAATGCGGACAAAAATGTTGATTTTGTTATAGATTTACACACTACAACTGCTAATATGGGGTTATCTTTGGTTGTGAGTGATGATAGTTTATTGACATGGCTTGCAGTCTCTTATCTATGTGAAGAGTTTCCTGAACTTAAAGTTTATAGATGGCAGGGTGATGAAGAGGGTGCTTATGTCAACTCTTTGGGATCAGCTGGTTTTGCTATTGAGGTTGGTGCTATCGCTCAAGGATTGCTTAGGGCAGATATATATCAAGATATGCAGAAACTTATCTATAGTTTGCTTGATTTTTTTGAAAAACCGAGGGAAGTTAAGAGAAGTGTGACTATTTATGATCATGTGGCACTTGTTGATTTTCCCAGATATAAAAATGGTGAAATTTGTGCGATGGTGCATCCAAATCGTCAAGATAGAGATTTTGAACTGATAAAAGATGGTGATATTATGTTTATCAGTTTTGATGGAGATAGTATCACCCATAAGGGAGATGAGTCCCTTTATGGAGTCTTTATTAATGAGGCTGCATATTATGAAAAAGGTTTTGCTATGTGTTTGGCTAAAAAGGTAGAGTATAACTTCTAAAGTAAAGATACTTATAAGTGCGTGTTTAGTTGGGAAATTTGTACGATATGATGGAAAGATAAAAGAGTATGATCTCTCTCTGCTTGATGTGTATGAGCAAATTTTAGTCTGCCCTGAAGTTGATGGTGGTTTAAAAACTCCAAGGTCTGCTAGTGAGATTCAACCTGATGGTAGAGTTGTAAATTTTGATGGAGATAATGTATCAGCAGAGTTTAAAAAAGGTGCAAAATTAGCACTTATAATTGCTAAAAAACATGATATAAAAGTAGCAATATTAAAATCAAATAGCCCCTCATGTTCAAACGATATGATTTACGATGGTACTTTTAGTGGTAATCTCATCAATGGAGTTGGTAAAACGGCTGAACTTTTAAAAAAAAATGGTGTAAAAGTTTTCAATGAGACCCAGATAGATAAAGCTTTTGATTATCTATCCAGATTTAATGATATTACTTGATAGCTTTTTGAAAATCATCTATATTTGTGAGAAAATCTACTTTTATAATTTTTTTATTATCTAATGTTACAATCATGATAGATTCAGGATTTTTTACACTCTTATAGTTATCGGCTATAGTTTCATCTGTAAATAAAATTACAGGGTAGTTTAACTTTTTGATACCAGGTAGTACTGCATAGTCTAAAATAACTGATGGCATTCTACTAACATCTGCTACATAAAACATTTTGTTTGTTGCTAGAAAATCTTTATCTTGAGTATCTAAAAAATCGGTTATTAAGTGACCCGTTACTTTTGTAAAAGCAAATGCAACTTTTTTTGTTTCATCTGTTAACTGATGCGCTTTGTCAAATTGATCTTTTAACTCTATCTCTAGGGTTGAGCCAATTTTCACTTTTGGTGATATCTCTCCACTATCAAGAGTTATCATATTGTGCTGGGTAACTTCTTTTTTACCGCAACCTGTTGAGAGTAACATGCTGCTTACAATAGCTAACGCTACAACGGTCTTTTTTATCATTGAATTATCCTTTATTATTAAATAGGAGTAATTATATCCTAATAAAACATTTTTTATCTAAAAGTGTTTTGTAAATTCTTTCATGTGAGTGAGCCATTGTTTTTATTGAGAAATTTTTTTCAATAGTTTTCTGTAAAAGTATCGCTTTAGTTTGTGCTGTATCATAATTTTGGATCACATCAAGCATCGTTTTTGGAAAATCTTCTAAGGTTGTTAAATATCCATTTTTTTCATCTACTACTGATGGAATTGCACCAACAGGTGTTGATATAACAACAAGTGGCGTAGCGCCTGCTTCTAAAAGTGCGATGGGTAAGCCCTCAAAATGTGAAGGCATAACAAAACAGTGTGATTTTTGCAAGAGCTTAGGTATATCTCGTCTAGATCCCATCATGTTTATATAGTCGTGTACTTTATACTTTTTTATCTCTTGGTTTATCTCTTCTCTCATATCTCCACTTGCATCAGCTCCACCAACGATAGCAATCTCAAAATTTTCTATGTCATTATCTCTTAAATAAGCAGCACAAGATGGCAAGAAGAGTTGGTTTTTTTGTTCCCTTAAAACTCCAATAGAGATAAATGTAAACTTTTCATTTTTTTTTATCTTTTGTTGATATATGGATGTATCAATTCCATTTGGTATGACTTGTGCATTTTTATACATGTTTGTAATCATCTCTTTTGAAAAAACAATATCTATATCTCTGAAAGGTTTAAAAAGGGAAGTGATTATCTCTCTTATCTTGCCACCGATATTCACATTGTGAGAAGTAAATACGATTTTTAGTTTAGGATATTTTAGTTTTGAGAAAAATGCAAAAATTAGTGGGTGAAACATATGCAAATGGAGAATTTTGATATCTTTTTCTTTTATGTAGTTATTGATATATTTTGTAGTATTCAAAAAACTTTTTGGATTTTTTTTCATATTTAGATTTGTGACTGCGATTCCATTTTTCTTAAAATCTTCACTAAAATCTGCCTCGTCATTAAGAGCTATTACATGGTTTTTAACTGTATCTTTGTTAAGATTTGTACATAGATCAAGTAAAACTTTTTCAGCTCCTCCTATCGGTAGTCCTGTTATAATGTGAAGAACTTTTATCATTTTTGCAATGCTCCAATCTTTTTCATATAGTTTAATTTCATATCCATCTCAAAGCTTTCGTTTGTTGGGTATTCATATCCAAAAACATCTTTCCATAGTGAGTGATCCTCCATACAGAGATAAAAATAGACCTTTTTATGCCAAGGAGATAGTGAGTTGTAGGCAAATTTAAATATCTCTCTTTTTGCCTTCAATGGATAAGAGAATTTTTTATTTGTTTGGGTGAGTGGAATTTGTAAAATTTTTGTCTTAAAATTTCTTTGGCGTATCTGTTTTATGACAGGCTTTATAAATGTAAGAGTACCAAATGAGACAAGAGCTACATTTTTTGGGTTAAACTCTGTTGTTAATCTTTTAAAAATAGCTCCATACTCATCTCGCCAATTTTCTATCTCTATAATTGGGTGAAAATGAAAACCGACTAAAGAGCCTTTTTGCTCTAGTTTTTTGGCAGCGTTTAGCCTCTCATCTAGTGACGCTGTTAAATGCTCTTCATAGTCGATGATAATTTGTGGATTTAGTGACCAAGTAAAAAGAAGATTTTTTGGTAGGTTTTTTTGTTGTAAAAAATAAGAGATATTGTCTGATTTTGTTTTAAATTCCAACATTACATTTGGATTTTTTTTGGCAAAATTAACTAAATAATCAAGATTGTCAAATCGATTTCCCCACATAAGAGAGTCTGATGATTGCCCTGTCCCTATATGGTAAAACTCATTTGGGTCTAATTTTATTGACTCTAATTTCTCTTTTAGTGAAGTATCAAATGTAACTTTTCCTTCATTATAAAAGGATTGGATAGAGCAGTAACTACAATCAAATCCACAACTCTCAACTACATCAAGTGTAAGAAGATTACAGCATCTAGTTTTTGGACTTGCAACGGGGCATAAACCAAACCCTATGTTTTCTTTCTCTTGTGTTTCAATTTTTACCTTGGGCGCTTTAATCTTTGGTTGATTAAAATTTTTATAGATGGTTGGACTATTTTTAAGTTGGTAATAATAAGCTTTGATAGGCTCTAACAGTGCTTGTTTTAGTCTTTTACCTTTATGTTTTTTACTTGGGCTTTCATCCCATAAATCAATAATACTTTTTTCACCCCACATAGAAAGATCAGTTGCAATTTGCATAAGCTCTCTTGTCTCTTGGTAGGTAAATCTATGTTGCGTAATTTTCTCTTTTAAAAAGAGTTGTTTTTCCATAGTCATTTTGCTAATTTAATTACCTTTGAGCTTTGAGGAGCAATTGTTATGGTTACTTTATCATCTTTGATTTTTCCATCTATCTTTTTTGTAAAATAGTTTTTTACTCCAGTAATTTTATATGGTAAATCAGTTAGTGTAAAAGTTGCCTCTTTTTCACTTCTTGTTGGATTTGCTATGATTAGGTATCCTATATCATCCACAGTTCTTGTACCAAATATAAGTTTTTCATTATCACTTATTGCACTCCAAGATGTTTTATGATTTGCTCGAATTAGTGGCATCATCTGCTTTATCTCGTTAGCGATAATTGGCAATTCACTCCACCAAGATTGATTTTTAATATCTCCAGCACTTCCACCATCTCTCCAAAACGCCATACCTCTTGCACCTTTTGCTATAGCTCCAAAAAGAATAGGTCTAAAATTGTTATCAACCCCTCTATTTATTTGAGCTATGATTGCTGGTTGAGTTTGGTTTTGAGTTTCATTTAGGGTAACTATGGCATTTGTTCTGTCGGTCTCTAACCTATCTTCAGCTACATAAGTTCCTGTAAAGTCAATCTGCTTATTATACTTTCTAGCCAATCCATAAGTACCGCTTAACATATAGATTGGGTGCATTCTTTTGCCATTTTTGTCTCTATCTTGATCAATTACGATATCAATAATTTTTGTAAACGCATCTTTTATATGATAAAACTCATTATCAACATAATAAAAAAGTAGATCATTGCTTAGCCCTTTGTTTTTTATATCTTGTAGTGTTTTTTTCAAATGAGCAACTTTTTTACTCTCTTGCTGTGGTATCCATCCTTCATCAACTGGTACCATGTATTGCACGATTTGCATAGATGAATACAATTTGGCATCTTTTGCTTTTTGTATAGCTTTTGCTCCATCTGTCCACATTGCTATATTAAACCCTTGTTTTTTATAGATGCTCCAATCTTTTCTTTTGTCGTCGGTGTAGATACCAATAGGGAAAAAAGGTTCAAATTTACCATCTTTAAAAATTTCAATATTTCCAAGTTTGTCTATACGAGTTACAGAGCCACTAAAACCTTTTTTTTCAGGTCTGTTTTCTGTCGTGTGGAAGCCTTCTTTAAAAGAGATGTTTTTGATCCATATATCACCATCTTTTCCTTTTTTAGGTAGGCTTAAAATCCTAATTGTATAGTATTTTATCTCAAGATTATTTGGTACATCGATATATACTGTGCTCTCTTCCCAAGTATCAATTTTTGAGTTTGCTGTCATTGTTCCTAAGGAGTTGGAAATTCTATCTTTTTTCGCATAGTATGTACCAAAAACTTCAAGAGATGGGGGTGGCCAGATATCTGTTTTGGATTTAAAAGAGATGGTGTAAGTTTTGTTTGGCTCTATTGGGAGTTTAAACTCAGAAACTAGACGAGACGATGTTAGCCAAGTAGTGCCTGATTTGGTGAGCTTAACCGCTTTTTCTTTTGCATCATACTCTGCACCAGCACTAAGTGACCAACCTTTAGTAGATGAAAAGTCACTCTTATAAGGAAGGGTTGCTTTCTCTTCGCTAGATAGTGAACATGCCGATATAAAAAGTGCCAATATAATAAATAAAACAGTTTTTTTCATAATTACTCCATAAATAATTATGCTATTATAACAGAAAAATAGAGGATTTTATGAGGTGAAAATAGTTATTTTAGATAAAAAAACATTGGGTGATGATATAGACCTTAGTGGATTTGATAGTTTTGGTGAAGTTGTGAAATTTGAAAGCACTACCAAAGAGCAGACACAAGATCGAGTAAAAGACGCTGATATCGTTATTGCTAACAAAGTAGTTATAGATAAAAAAATTATTGATAATAGTGATATAAAGTTAATTTGTGTTGCAGCAACTGGTATGAATAATATCGATTTAGAATATGCAAAAAGTAAAAATATAGTAGTGAAAAATGTTGCAGGTTATTCAACTCCTTCTGTTGTACAGACAACTTTTTCTATGGCTTTTTATCTGATTGGAAAATTGAGGTATCTTGATGAATATACAAAAAGTAGTGATGGTTGGGTTAAAAGTCCTATCTTTACACACCTACAGAGACCATTTTTTGATATAGCTGGTAAAAAATGGGGAATTATCGGACTTGGAAGTATAGGCAAAGATGTCGCAAAAGTTGCAACCACATTTGGTGCAACTGTGCAGTACTACTCTACAAGTGGTAAAAATAGCGATAGTAGTTATAAAAGAGTAAATTTAGATGAACTTTTAAAAACATCAGATATTATCTCAATACACGCACCACTAAATGAACAGACAAAAAATCTTATAAACAGAGATAACTTAAAACTCTTAAAAGATAATTCATTGTTATTAAATTTAGGAAGAGGTGGCATAATAAACGAAAAAGATTTATCTAGCTATATAGATGAGAGCAGTATCTTGGTTGGCTTAGATGTGCTGGAGACAGAGCCGATGCAGACATGTAGTCCATTTAGAGATGTTAAGAGTTTAGATCGTCTTTTTATCACACCTCATATCGCTTGGGCTAGTGTCGAATCTAGGATTAAATTAGTAGATGGGATTTGTAAAAATATAGAAGAATTTTTGAGAGATAATGATGTATGATATTTTGATAATTGGGGCTGGTGGGGCAGGTTTGAGTGCTGCTTTATCAGCAAAAGAAGAGGGTGTGAGGGTTGCTGTTTTGTGTGAGGGATATCCAACAAGATCACAAACATCGATGGCACAAGGCGGTATCAATGCAGCTTTGGCAAATGTAGAGAAAGACTCTATTTTGATGCATGCAGAAGATACATTTAAAGCCTCTGGTGAAATTGGATCAAAAAAAATGATTGATAAGCTCTGCGTGGATGCACCAAAAACTGTAAAGTGGCTAGAATCAATCGGCATGCCATATAGTAGAACAGAAGATGGTAAAATTGCACAAAGAAGATTGGGCGGAGCTTCAAGTAAGCGTGCATGTTATGCGCAGGATTTTACGGGATTGAAAATTTTGCATACTCTGTACGATCAATGTTTAAAAGAGGATATAGAGTTTTTAAATGAGAAGTTTTTACTAAATTTTATAGTAGAAGAGGGCGTTGTAAAAGGCGCAACATCCCTTGATATTAGAACTAATAGCGTAGAGTTTTTTGAAGCTAAAAGTATTGTTGTTGCTACTGGTGGATATAGTGCTCTTTATTATGGATTTACAACAAATACTAATCAATCAACTGGCGATGGAGTAGCTGCTGCTCTAAGAGCTGGAGCAAAACTTACAAACTTAGAGTTTATCCAGTTTCATCCAACAGGACTTAAAAAATCTGGTATCTTGATAAGTGAAAGTGCAAGAGGAGCAGGAGGATATTTAATCAATCAAAAAGAAGAACGATTTATCGATGAGTTAGCTCCTAGAGATCAGGTAAGTCGTGCAATTTATGAGCAGATACAAGAGGGCAACGAAGTTTTTTTAGATATTAGACATTTGGGTGAAGAGTTTATAGATGAGAATATTCCACAAGAGCGTAAACTTGCTATCACTTATGAAGGAGTTGATCCAGTGAGTCAAAAGATTCCTATCTCTCCTGTAGCACACTATAGCATGGGCGGTATTAGCGTAGATGAAAACATGATGAGCACAATTTCTGGACTATTTGCTGTTGGAGAGTGTTCAAATGCAAAGATACACGGTTCAAATCGTCTTGGTGGTAACTCTCTTTTGGAAATTGTCTCTTTTGGTAGACTTTGTGGAATAAAAGCATCACAGTTTGCGCGCTCTTGCGAATATATAAGAGCAAGTAAAGAACAGTTTGAGAGCGATAAGCGTCGTATTTTAGAGATTTATGATTTTGATAATCAGATAAACTTTTATGAAAAACGAGAATTTTTGGGCAAAGTTTTTTATAAAAACGTGGGGATACTTAAAGAAGAGATAACTCTTGATATCGCTCTTTCTCAGTTAAAGCAGATGCAAAAAGAGTACACTCTTATGGGGATTGGAGATAGGAGTTGTGTTTATAATTTAAACCTTTTAGAGTTTATAAAATTTGGCAATACTTTAGAGCTTGGTGAAGCTCTTTTGGTGAGTGCAAAGATGAGAACAGAGAGTCGTGGAGCACACTATCGAAGGGACTATCCCTCTTTGGATGAAAATTTTAAAAAAGAGAGTGTAGTGCAAAAAGTTGATGGAAAGTTGTGTGTAGATTTTCAAAAGGTTGTAGCATGAAGTTTAAAATACAGAGGTTTTGTCACCATAGAAAACCTGAAAAATTTGTAGTAGTTGAGTATGAAGTACCAAAAGAGGGATTAACGCTACTTGAAGTGCTAACTTATATTAAAACTAAAATTGATCCAACTTTAACATTTAATAGTGGATGCAAAAGTGAAGTTTGCGGAAGTTGTTCTGTTTTGGTTAACTCCAAGGAGAAATTAGCATGTGGATATAAACTACAAGAGAATGATCTGATAACGCCACTTAGATATATGGAGATTATCAAAGATTTGGTTGTAGATCACAAAAAGGCTAGAGAGACTCTAAAAAGAGTTAAAAGTTGGCAAAGCAATATCTCTAAAAAAGATGATATGAGTATTGCACAGAGTAAAAGAGTAGAGCTTCAAAGCGACTGTATATTGTGTGCGAGTTGTTTTAGTTCATGTCCTGTTTTAGAAGTCGATAGTTCATTTTTAGGACCGTTTGCACTTACTAGAAACTATCGTTATGTTAGTGATGCTCGTTGTGAAGATGAAAAAGATAAAATTGATCTTGTGCAAGACAGAGGTATTTGGGATTGTACACTTTGTGGAGAGTGTACTCTAGCATGTCCACAAGGAATTGATCCAAAGAGTGATATAATGATGCTCAGAGGTAAGAGTATTGGTTTAGGATACAGTGACAGATCATTTACAGATGATGGTATGTTTGGTGGATTTAATCCTGATTTTTAAAAAGGGGATATTATGGCAAAAGAGCATAGTTTTGATATAACGGCAGAGATTGACAGCCAAGAGATGAAAAATGCGATAGAACAAGCTAAAAAAGAGATTGACAATCGTTATGATTTTAAAGGATTGACTGCTCAGGTTGATTACAATGAAAAAGCAAAAAATATCTCCTTGTTGGCTTCAAGTGATTCTAAAGCAGAAGCTATGATGGATATCGTGATTGCAAAGATAATTAAAAGAGGCATACCATCAAAAAGCGTCAAAGAGTTTAGTCGTGCACAAGTTGGTGGAGGCAATACTAAGCTTGTTTTGTCGATTACAGATGTGATAAGTAAAGATGATGCAAAAAAGATTGTTAAAGAAATTAAAGATAAAAAACTTAAAGTTCAAGCTCAAATTCGTGGCGAAGAGATTAGAGTGGTTGGCAAATCCATTGATGATTTACAAACTTGCATCAAAGCGATAAAAGAGATGGATATAGATGCGCCACTTAATTTTACCAATCTCAAATGAAGTACTTTAAAGATGAAGAGGATAACGCGGGTATAACACCTGTTATAGATGGCTTTAAATGTAAAGTTTTGGTTTTTGTCGTTTTTTTTGCTTTGGCGTTTTTACCATTTTTGATAGGTTTATATGTCTGGTATGTTTATGATTGGATGATTGCAATTGGTGTGATACTTTTTTTGTATATTGTTAGCTCTATTGTTGGGAGTAAAATGCGTCTTAGTTCTCTGCCGCCCCAGCTAAGAGAGAGGTCCCTCTCTTCACTTGAAATTGCCAAATGGTATGTTCATCAACATTTTTGTTTTTGATTTGTCTACTTTCGTACAGCTTTGACTGCATCTAGTAACTCTTCAAAGGCTACTTTACTAGAATGCTCAACACTTTCGATAAGTTCAACACTTTTTCTTATATTATTTTCATCTTGAAAGTATTCGTCTATGGCTTTTGTTAAGCCTTTATGTACATTTTCATGATTTGCAGTAATGCTATTAATCGCTCTGCTATTTTCTGATAATAATTCTTTGGAAGCTGTTTTAAACCATTTGCCAAACCTGCAATTATGGTGATCAACTATATTAATTTTTTTGTTGTTTAAAATAGATTTATAACCTTGTAATTTTATGTGGATATGATCTATTTTACCATTGCTTACAGTTATCTCATGTGTAATGTTTTCTACACTATTTACAATTTTTTCTGCATTTTTCTCAATATCATTAACATTGACTACAAACGTATCTAGTGTTCCTATTATTGTTTGAGATTCGTCACCAAATACTTCACTGATCTCTATTATCCTATTTGAATTTTGTTTTAATCCATTGATGTTAAGCTCTACCTCTTGGGTTGCTTTTTGAGTTCTCTCAGCTAACTTTCTAACTTCATCAGCAACTACGGCAAAACCTCTACCATGTTCACCTGCTCTTGCTGCTTCTATTGCAGCATTTAAGGCTAACAGGTTTGTTTGATCAGAGATATCTTTGATTAGGTTGATAATTTCTGTAATAGAGATGACACTATCATTTAGTGAGTTAGAGTCATCTTTTAATTGTCCAGTGTATTGTTGGATATTTTCTACAGAAGATATTATGTTTTGAGTTTGAGTTTTTGTATTTGATATCATCTCAAATGTGTTATTTGCAAGAGTATTTACATCTGAAAATTGTTCTAAGTTATCTTCTATAGTGTTTTGTAAAAAAGATACACCATCTTCATAGCTAGATAGTAAAACAGGAATCAATAACTCTTTTTTACAATCACCTTTATTTTGTTGTTCAAATTCATAAGTAGCTTGTTTGCTGTGCATCTGTTCAATCTCATTTTTTAATGCGCGGTTTTCAGCTTTGAGCTCATCTATCTCTTTGATATACCCATCCAAGCGGATTGTTTTTTTTAGTCCAAACATGTTCTGTTCTCCCGTATAAATTTAATATACTCTCTATATCGGTACAAATATTTATTTATTTAATTAAAATGATGAAAGTTTGGGAGATTATTGGGGGGGTATTTGCCTTATATTGGCAATACCCTGATGCTTTGGTCTATTTTTTCTTTAAGAACTGCTTCGATAGCATAAAGTGTTCCAGTGGCACTACTTGCACATCCATTGCAAGCACCTAGATATCGGATGTAAATATCTATATTTGCACCATTTTCTTTTATATCAAGTATCTCCATGTTTCCACCATCCATGATAAGCATCTGTCTTATGTTGTCATCTAAAACTTTTTCTACCACTTTTAGCTTTTGTACCAATGTCATCTGTGTAAACGCTTGCTCTTCTCCGCTGTCGGCTACTGTAACTGTATCTTTTACGCCTTCGGCTGTCATCTCATCCCTAACCTCTTTTAATATATCAACAAGATAATAATCTCTATCTTCATGACCGCCAGGTTTTATACATGATTTACAAAATGCACCCGCTTTTGTATAGTCTGTGATCTCTTCTACTGTTGTAAGATCATTGAGTTTGATTACCTCTTTGATTGTGCCAAGACTTACTCTTGCGCACTCACAGACGATAATCTCATCTTCAAAACTCTCCATATCAACACCCTTATACTGTGCGGCTGCTTTTTTGATAACATCATAAGCCATAACTGAGCAGTGCATCTTTTGAGGTGGTACGGCTGGTGTTTCGGGATTGTCTCTCATCGCAAATTCAACATCAATATTTGTGATTTTGACTGCTTCATCAACTTTTTTACCTATTGTGAGTTCGGCCATGATATCAGAACTAGCAATCGCAGTACCGCAGCCAAAACTTTTAAATTTTGCTGTTTTTATCATATCAGTTTCTTCATCAACTACCCAGTATAGTCTCACTGCATCTCCACAGCTCTCAGCACCAAAATCTGCAACTATAAGTTTGCCACCTAACTCTTTTGCCTCTTCTTCTGTAATTTCACCCATATGAAGTGGATGATTCATTCTGTCTTGTACTTTTTGGCTATATGCATCCCAAATGCTTCCACCAGATAAACTCTCAAATCCCATTTTTTTCCTTTCTATAATCCACTATCATGACCACTAGGTGTATAAGCGTAAGAGCTTGAAATACCTCTAAGTCTTTTAACTGCTTTTTTTGTAACACCTATTGTATAATCAATTTCTTCTTTTGTTGTAAATCTACTGAGTGAAAACCTTATTGCAGTATGTGCAAGATCAGCTTCTGCTCCTATGGCTTCCATAACAGGGTTTGACTCTAAATCGACACTAGCACAAGCACTTCCAGTGCTAGCTGCAATTCCTGCTTTGTTTAAATCCCAAAGCATTGATTCTCCCTCAACTCCTCTAAAACTAATTAACATTGTATTGTCTGTTCTTTTTTCTCTTGGGGTGACTACAAAGGTATCTTCTATTTTTAACAGTTCATCTTCTAAATGATCTCTAAGTTCTTTAACATCAGGCATATCAAAATCAATAGCATCAACAGCAAGCTCCATAGCTTTTCCCATGCCAACAATTCCAGGGACATTTAGCGTTCCGCTTCTTAGTCCACCCATCTGCTCTCCACCGTGAAGAAGTGGTGTTAGCTCTTTGCCTTTTTTCATATAAAGAGCACCAACACCTTTAGGACCGTGAAATTTATGTGCTGAAAATGTAAGATAGTCAATATCTATATCTCTAACATTTATTTTAATCTTTCCAATTGCTTGTACTGCATCAGTATGAAAAAGTACATTTTTTTCTGCACATGCTTTGCTGATCTCTTCTATAGGAAATATTGCTCCTGTTTCATTGTTTGCCCACATGATTGAGACTAGAGCTGTTTTGTCTGTAATATACTCTTTTACTGTGTGCGCTTCGATCAAGCCTTCGCTGTTGATAGGTAGATATGTAACCTTAGTCCCTAAAGATTCCAAAAACTTTGCTGTAGCTATTATAGATGGGTGCTCAACCTCTGAAATGATGATGTGATTTTTTCTGCCTGTTAAAATGTACTCAAAATAGACACTTTTTAATACCCAGTTGTTACTCTCAGTAGCACATGATGTGATAACTACACTATCATCTTTTGGAGCATTTATTCCTGCATAAATTCTCTCTAGTCCTAAATTTAAGTCAATATGAGTATCACTAGCAAATGAGTGTAGGGAGTTTGGGTTTCCATAATATTGTGAAAAAAATGGATCCATTGCGCTTTTTACCTGAGGGTCAACTATTGTTGTTGCATTATTGTCTAAATATACTCTCATATACTCTCCGTAATTTTAATTAGGACAAAAATTGTCTCATTTGAAATAATACTACTTTATCTATTAAGAAATACTTAAATAGTTAATTCCCTTAGTTTATCTAAAGTTTGTATAAATTCTTCGCAAATTTGGGGATCTTGCTTTAAAAAACCATCCATTTCATCTTTTTTATCGATTGCTTCATCAAGCTGGGGGTCATTTCCTTTTGTGTAAGCTCCTATTCGGATCAAAACTTCATTCTCTTTTATAAGTGAATACATTTTTTTGAATTTCATAGCATTTTGTTGGTGCTCTTTATCTGTCACATCTCCCATTACTCTTGATGCGCTGTTTAGTATATTAATTGGAGGGTAGATACCAAAGTCAGTCATTTCACGACTTAGTACGATATGTCCATCTAGTATACTTCGAGATTGATCAGCTATGGGATCACTCATGTCATCTCCCTCGATAAGAACTGTAAAAAAAGCGGTTATTGAGCCTTTGCCTTCCTCTTTTCCAGCTCTCTCCATCAGTTGTGCAAGTAGAGTTAAAGATGAGGGAGGATAGCCTTTGGAGGTTGGTGGCTCTCCAAGTGAGAGACCAATTTCTCTTTGAGCCATTGCAAACCTAGTGATAGAATCCATAATAAAAAGAACATCCTTGCCTTGTTCTTTAAAATACTCTGCTACGCTCATTGCAGCAAATGCACCATATTTTCGCATCAGTGATGACTCATCACTAGTTGCTACGATGATAACAGTATCTGTTAAATCGCCTCCTAGATTTTTTTCGATAAATTCTGGAACTTCTCTACCCCTCTCTCCTATAAGAGCTACAATTTTTATGGGTGCACTGCTTCCCCTAACTATCATTCCCATCAAAGTAGACTTACCGACTCCGCTTCCAGCAAAGATACCGACCTTTTGTCCCACGCCTGTTGTTAAGAGCCCGTCAATGGTCTTAACTCCTACGCTAAAATGTTTTTCAATCATTCCTCTTTTCATAGCATCAATTGGAGCTTTGATGATAGGCATTTTGGTAGTTTTTCCTTTGATTTGACCTTTTGAGTCTTTGGGTGCCATTAGAGGATTTACCACGCGACCAAGCAGACCTTCTCCCACATTTATAGCAAGCCCCTCTTCGTCTATATATACACGATCGGCTATCTTCATACCCTCTACAAAACCAAAAGGGGAGACTGAAAAACTATTTTTATGAAGCTCCACAACCATGCCAAGTTGCTCTTTGTTTTGGTTTTGGGAGATAATTTTGACTATATCACCTATGCTTGGGGTTAATCCTGTAACTTCAATATTTGCTGCGTTTATTTTCTCAACTGTACCAAAGTGTACATCTATTTTGCCAAGAGATATTTTTTTCTCTATGTCGGCGAGCTTCATAAATTAAAACCTTGTCGATTGTGGTGCGTTTATGATGTTGAAAAATTCGCTTCGGGTTTTTTCTTGTAAAAACATTCCTCGCAGGGCGGAGGTTGTGGTTGTGGAGTT
Source organism: uncultured Campylobacterales bacterium (assembly GCA_964447385.1). Classification (GTDB taxonomy): domain Bacteria; phylum Campylobacterota; class Campylobacteria; order Campylobacterales; family QNZT01; genus SZUA-1433. Next base: position 15,504 of record CAYUSV010000037.1, read on the forward strand.
TACTTTTTCAACACCTCTCATCTCCATACACATATGTCTTGCTTGTATGACAACTCCGACACCTTTTGGTTCTATGACCTCTTTTATTGCATCAGCTATCTGTTCGGTCATCTGCTCTTGAATCTGAAGTCGTCTGGCAAATACCTCTACCATACGAGGGATTTTTGAAAGACCTACAACTTTTCCATCAGGGATATAAGCAACATGAGCACGACCAATGATTGGTAAAAGATGGTGTTCGCACATGGAGTAAAATTCGATATCTTTGATAAGTACCATTTCATTGTTTGAGCTCTCAAAGAGTGCTTCGTTTAGGATGGTTTTTGGGTTTTGTTTGTAACCTCTTGTCATAAATTTAAAAGCTTTATAGACTCGCTCAGGTGTTTTTATGAGTCCTTCTCGGTAGGGGTCTTCTCCTATTATAGATAACATGTTTTTGACTGAGTCTTCAAATTTTGTTTGATCATCCATACTGATTTGCCCTTTAATCTTTAACTGATGGTAAATATAGCTAGTTTTATATAAAAAATTGGTGACTAAA
>CAYUSV010000038.1:0-15943 GCA_964447385.1 uncultured Campylobacterales bacterium
TAGTTTTGTGACAAATCTTTAAATTATGGTTTTTTTGATTATCGTAACATCAGATGTTAATAAACTCATAATAATTCCTTTATGCGTTTGTCCATTGAACCGACACATGAGATGTATTTAAATAGATGTATTAGATCAGTGGCATTTGGTGCAAACGCAATTGAACCGACACATGCGATGTACTTAAAGATATAAACGGATCTTTTAGTATCAGTTTTAAATAGTCATTTCTTTTTGAACAATCTAGGATTATCAAAATGTTATTAGGAAGCTTGTTGTAATCTATTCATCTTACGTTGAATAATCAACTGTTTATTTTCAAATTTTTGTTTTATTTCTCCTATGAGTGTATAAGCAGTTCTCATATCTTCTATTTTTTTAAATTCCGGTATTTCTTCTAATAGAACATCAATTGTGTTGATATCTTCTTTAATGAGTGCGATTTCAAATGATCTATTCCAAGTCATTTTTTTATCCTTTTGGATTATTTATATGTGTAAATATACCAATAAGTCATGTCAAAGTTATGTCAAAATAAAATAATTAGTAGTTTTTTTGAGTTAAATATTAAAAAAAGATATTATTTTTGCATTTCAAGCATATTTTGATAAAACTTTTTAAAAAGCTTTATCAAAATTGTATCTATTCTCTTTTAGATCTAAAAATTTTTTTGCGTGTTTCATTTTATTCATTTTTTGTTGGATGATTAATTGTTTATTTTCAAACCTCTTTTTTGCTTCTCCTATAAGTGTATAAGCACTTCTCATATCATCAATTTTTTTAAATTCCGGTATCTCAGTTAAAAGAGTATCAATTGTAATTATGTCCTCTTGGATAAGTGCGATTTTAAACGATTTAAGCCACTTCATAAGTTACAGATGTCTCCTCTCTCCAAGTCTCAAGCAGTACTCTTACTACATGGATAATAGTATCAAGCTGGGCAGTTGAGTTATCTATATTTGCACGGTTAAGTGATTTAATTTGATGCATATAAAGACCACTTAAATATGCTGTCATCTCTGTACCATCATTGCTTAATGAGCTAATAAGTTCGATAAATATATCTGTTGATCTGTTGATCCATTTAGATTTTGTCTCATAATCACCCTCTTCAATCGCTCTTTTTGCTAATGAAGTAAATTTTAATAACCCTTCATAAAGCATCTCTATAAGTTTTTCTGGTGTTTCTACTGCTGTATGGTTTTGGCTATATGCCATATATGCTCTTGTTGTCATTGTTCCCCTTTTTTAATCTTTTGCAAATTGTGCATCAATCAAAGATTGAAGCGTTGTTGATTGGCTACTCAATCTTGAAATTACACCATCAAACGCTGCAAATCTTTTTGTCATGATGGCATATCTATCGTCCAATCTCTTTTGAGCCTTAGTCTGTTCTGCTTCTAATGATTTTAAATTTTCTATAATATTTTTATCTAATGATTTCATTGTACCAGATGAACTAGTCACAATATCAAAAATTTTATCTTCAAATTTGTTAAATAGTCCATTATTTCCATCTGTTCCGCGAAAAAAATCTTCGACTTTTTTCGCATCAGTTTGTAACATCTCTTTTAATTTGTCACTATCAAATTTTATTGTACCTCCTCTTTGAGGTTCAAGACCAAAATCAGCAATAGTTTTTCCATCAGCAGATATAGTTTGACCTAAAATACTATTTAAAGATGATGTGATAGATCTTATCTCACTTGCACCTTGAAAAACACCTGCGCTTTTTTTCTCTTTATCATATTTTGTTACAGATGATAATTTTTCAATTACTGAGTTGTATTTGTCTGTAAATGCACTCATCTGTTCAACTAATTTTTCATTATCTGGTTCAATTTTTACAGAAGTTTTACCTACACTTTGAAGGTTTAAAGTTACCCCATTTACTAAATCATCAATACTATTACTCGCTCTAAAAACTGTGACTCCATCAAACTCTATCTCTGCATCTTTTGGTTCATTTCCTATTCTAGTAAAAGCAAGGCTTTTTGTTGGATCGACTTCACTACTTGTAACTGTGATTTTGTTTAAAGCTCCTGTATCTGTAGATTTTAAAATGAGTTTATATGGGTCAGATCCTCCTACATTTAAGATTGACGCTTCTAATTTACCATCAGTTTGATCATTGATTTTTTTTGTCAATGATTTTAATGAATCAGTTATGCTTACATCAATTTCATAATCTTTTCCATCTATATTAAAAGTCAATGTTTGTGGTTCTACCAACGCTTCATCGTAAGCAAATCCCAATGCAGATTCTTGAATATCCCTTGTTGCTAATGATTTTACATCTATATCAAAACTTTGTTCTTTTGCTGAAGCTGTAGTATTGACACTAATTGTATCACCATTTAGGGTACTTTTTTTATTTTTATATAGATCAGGTTCAGATAGTGAAACAATTTGATCTTTGAGATCAGTGACCAATGTTTTAATTTCAGCTAGAGTTGTCTGTCTTTCATTTGCAGCACTAATTTTTCTCTCAATTGGTTTTATTATAGCTGTAGAGTCAGACGCTTTTAGCTGATCAATAATATCATTTGTTAAAACTCCTTGACTACCAAGTCCAAGAGTACTTAGTGCACCTGCCATATTTTATCCTTTTTCATCAAACAGCACACCAACTAAATCTTTCATGCTCTCTTTTATTTTCATAGCATCCTCTGAGGGAAGTTTTCTGATGATTTTTCCTGTATTCTTGTCAGTTACATTAAGATAAACAGTATCTATCTTTTCATTGTAAGCAAACTTTATATCAAGATTTAGTTCATCTGATATTTCATTAAATTCCAATGAAATATTTTTTAAATTTTCTATATTTTTTTGCTCTTGTTGTTTATTATTATCATTTTGTACCTTTGCCTCTATTTTTATAGGTCGTACATTTTTTATATCTGTTTTTGTCTCCGTATTTGATAAAAATGATGTACTCGCTATAGATTGAGTACTTGGCGTTATCATTGTTGACTGCATTGCTACTCCTTTAGCTTTCTCTAAAAAGTACATCGGTAAAAAAATGTTACACTTGACAAAATTTGTTCAAAATTTATAGAAACTTTAGATAAAATCATAAAACAATTACAATTTGTGACAAAGGGCTCTTATGAAAATTACACTTCTTTGTGATTCACTGCTACTTCAAAAATCATTACAAAATTATTTAAAAGAGCATATTGTGAGTGATGTTGATGCCGATATTGTAATTTTCGATAAATTAATTGTGACAAATAGGCCTGTCTTTTTGATAGGACACTCTAATCGTGCACATCTTAGAGTTCCATTTACAAAAAAAGAGCTTTTTTGGGCACTTGAGGATTTTTATATTCAGATGTTAGAGTCTAAAGCTCCTCTAACCCCACACGAACAGATACAGCCTATTTTAGAAAAATTAAACAGAAAACATCATCAAAAGATAGCAAAACTAGCACGAAAAATCTACTAATGTCCAATTTTTATATAACAATCTCTAGTGGAAAATACATAGGTAAAAAGTTAAACTCTGCATCACTTAACACAACAAGAAGTACAAAATCAATCATCAAAGGTTCACTGTTTGATACTTTGCAGTTTGAAATAGTTGATCAAAATTTTGTTGAAGTTTTTGGAGGAAGTGGCTCTATTGGACTTGAAGCTGTTAGTCGTGGAGTAAAAAGAGCCTATTTTATCGAAAAAGATACTAAAGCATATAGAGTACTTCTGAAAAATTGCAATTATATTGACAAAGAGCGTACACAACCAATTTTAGCAGATAGTTTTGAAGCTTATCCTAAATTGATAAAAGAGTTAGTTTACAAAAAAGAGAAAGCTTACTTATATTTTGATCCTCCTTTTGATACAAGAGAAGGCATGAGTGATATTTATGACAGTGTTATATCTATGATTGAAAATACGCCAAAAGAGGTTGTTTTGATGATTATCATAGAACATGCTACAAAGACCAAAATGGCTGATAGTATTGGTTTGTTTACAAAGAAAAAAGAGAAAAAGTTTGGTAAAAGCTCTTTGGCGTATTATACCTTGGCATAGTTTTTGCTCCTTATTAGTCACTTAATTTAATAAAAGGACTATTTTGAAGTTTAAAACATTTTTTATTTTACTTATCTTGGTGCAAACTCTTTTTGCTACTAAAGTAAAAGATATCACAAATGTTATCGGAGTTCGTGACAATCAGCTTATTGGGTATGGATTGGTTGTGGGCTTAAACGGTACTGGTGATGGATCCTCTTCTGAGTTTACAAGACAGGCGATCTCTAGTATGCTTCAAAGTGTAAATGTAAAAGTAGACTCAAGAAAAGTAAAGTCCAAAAATGTTGCGGCAGTGATAGTTACAGCAAAACTTCCAGCTTTTTCTCGTCATGGTGATGCGCTAGATGTTGAGGTTTCATCTATTGGTGATGCAAAGTCTATTGTTGGGGGGACTTTGATTCTCACACCTTTAAAAGCTGTTGATGGCGAAGTTTATGCACTTGCTCAAGGAAGTATAGACAAAGGGTTTAGTGTAGGTGGTAAAAAAAGTAAAAAAGCAACAACTGCAAAAATTTTTAGTGGAGCATTGGTAGAGCGTGAAGTGACTTATGATATCAATAGTAAAGATATGATCAGGCTAAGTCTAAAAAGATCAGATTTTGCAACGGCAACAAAAATCCAACAAAGATTAAATAACTTTTTTCAAACAGGTGTAGCAGTAGCGATAGATCCTAGAACTATTGAGTTAAGACGACCTTTACATCTTAGCATGGTAGAGTTTTTGGCTCGTGTTAATGAGACTGATATATCATATATTGGAGCTGATAAAGTTGTAATAGATCAACAAAGTGGTACAATTGTAGCTGGTTTGAGTGTTTTAGTTGAGCCGGTTGTGGTAAGTCATGGTGATCTTACGCTTAAGATTATGCCGACAAATACCCTACCAAAATCAGATTCTCAAAATATCCGTTATGGTGATGAGACAAGTATCTCTGTAAATAACAATATCGTAAGTATGAAACAAGGTAGAGTAACAGTGGCAAATATAGCAAGAGTACTTCAAAAATTAGGTGCTAAACCATCAGATATCATATCTGTCATGCAGACAATTAAAAGAGCTGGTGGTATCAATGCAGAGTTAGAGATTATCTGATGAAAATTGATAACTCTTTAGCCACTTTAACCTCATTTGATCCAAAAAATATAATACCAACAGATGATGATAAAAAGTTAAAAGAGCAGACTGATAATTTTGAAGCTTTTATGGTCAAAAAGATTTTAGATATCTCTTTAAAAAGAGAAAACTCACTCTTTGGAAAAGATCCAGGAGATAAGATTTATAACTCCATGTATAACGATACTATGTCAAAAGCACTAAGTGGTGGTTTAGGTTATAGTAAACTTTTATTTGACTTTTTAAAAGAGCAAAATCAAAAATAATTCTTCGTCGAACTTAGGTTTTAAGTAAATTAAAGATATTCAATTTTCAATAAAAGTTAAAGTTTTTTGTATTCATGCCGATTTATATTATATATAAAGATGTAAGGATAGGTCGTGATTGTAGAAAATTTACAGAGTGCAATTTTGGATATTGATGCTTTGGTTGCATTGACAAAATCAGATATTGAAGATATCAAAGAAGCTCGTCATGAGAGACTTAGTGAAAGATTAGTCGAAAAAGAGCAGTTAATTAACTCTTTTGAGCGTAAAAAAGCAGATTTAAATAACTCTCTTTTAAACTTAACACTCTCAAATGAGGGAAGATCTATAGAAGAGATTTTGAGTCAAAATGAGGCAGATACATTAACTGTTTTTAAAAATAAATTAACCAGCCTAAAAATAATCAATAAAGAGTATGCAAAGTTTGTAGCGACTATCAGTGAATTTTACAACTCTTTGATTGATAAAATGTTTACGCTTGAATCAGATGGTTATGAAAAAAACAGACTCCGCCCGGCAACCATTTTTATGGTATCGGCATAATGGGAATTTTTAACTCTTTAGGTATTGGCTATAGTGGGCTTAAAACTGCACAATCGGGTATAAATACAACTAGTAACAATATCTCAAATGCAAATACTGATGGTTATTCAAGACAGAGAATTTCACAAAAAGTTAATGCTCCAATTCACAATATCCCAGGAGATGTTGGCAATGGAGTGAGAGTAGAATCTATCTCAAGAGCTCATGATGAGTTTGTCTATGGAAGGCTTAAAAACAGTGAAGCACAAGTCTCTTACTCAAAATTTATGGAAAAAACACTTCAAGAGATTACGACATACTCTCCTGATCTTGAAAATTTAGGGATTGCAAAAGATTTGAAAGATTTTTTTAGCTCTTGGAGTAATGTGGCACAAAACCCCACAGATGAGTCACAAAAAATTGTACTATTCCAATCAATGAACTCTTTAACACAAAATCTAAACGAAGCAGATACAAATTTGACTAATTTACAAAATAGACTCAATGAAAAGTTTAAAGCGGGGATTGGTAAAGTAAATCAAATTGCTAGTGAAATTTCTGAGTTAAATAGGGGTATAAGCAAAGTTGAAAGTACTAATGATTCTAGTGCAAATGCAAACGATTTAAGAGATCAAAGAGATCAGTTAGAGTTGGAACTCTCTAAAATGTTAAACATAGAAGTATCAAAAGGAAAAACAAAAACAGAATATGGAGCAACAGCTGATCGAACAGATAGTGGTACGGATTATAATATAAATATAGGAGGGTTCAATCTAGTTGATGGTGTTAACACCCATCCTTTAAGAGCAGAAAATGGTGTAAATGATACAAGACTTAATTCAGTATATTATATAGATCATAATCAGAGGCAAGTTGATGTGACAGGTTATATTAGAGGTGGAGAGCTTGGTGCTGTTTTGGATTTAAGAGGGGATAAGATTGATTCACAAGGAAGAGCTGTTAACTCTAAAATTCAAGACTATATTGATGATCTTGACACATTTGCAAATACTCTTATACAAAAAATAAATAGCGTCTATGCAAGTAGTGCAGTTGATAAAATTAGTACAGATGATTTTGTAGATTTTAACCAGAGTAATAAACTTATCAATTATGGTGGAATTAAAGAGGGTAGTTTTGATGTAGTTGTATATGACAATTTAGGAGTTGAAGTCTCAACTAGATCTATTACAATTGATGCTAACACTTCACTTAGTTTAAACTCCGATGGCACTGTGAACCCAAACAGTATCATAGAGCAGTTTAATAAAAATAGTGATGATAATTTAGATAACGACGGTACAAATGATTTAGATGACCTTTTTACAGCTTCGATGATTGGTGATAAGCTTCGGTTTCTTCCAAAAACAGATGCAAATTTTACTATAGCCATTGTAGATAATGACACCAATTTTGCAGGTGCTACAGGGATGAATAAACTCTTTATCGGAAATAGTGCAAAAACTATTTCACTAGATCAAAACATAAAAAATAATCCTTCAAATATAGCAACATTTAAAGCACCCATAGATGGTAATAGTGATCTTGCAAATGATATGGTAGCGCTTCAATATGAACAGTTAACATTTGAAAAATCTGATGGAACAGTTATGAAACAAGATATTGAGTCATTTTATAGATATAGTAGCTCTCGTGTCGCATCTGACGCAAATCAAGCTGCGACAAACAAAGATGCAGCATTAGTTTTAAATAAAACAATTTCTGATGAGATGAAATCTGTAAGTGGTGTAGATATGGATGAAGAGCTTGTAAATTTGATGAGGTACCAAACAGCTTATCAAGCTAACGCAAAAGTAATTACGGCAGTTGATAAGATGATCGATACACTACTTGGTATGAGATAGTTTAAGATTTAGTTGAGGATGCGTTTGTGTGTAGATACTCATAAATGTCTGGCGTCCATATATTTTTAAATTCTATATTTGGGCAAAGCTTTTTTATCTCATATGAAAACTTACCATTTTGGGCAATCTCTTTCCACTCGTCTTTTGTTTTCTTTTTGGCAAGTGTATAGCCACTCATGTTACATGCTTTTTGCATCTCATCTCTATATAGCTTTGCACCACTTGTAACTTCACCTACTGCAATTAACCCTATCTCTTCAGATTTTGTTTGAGTTTTTTGTTCACATCCATTTAGAAAAAATAGTGTAAAACTTGCAAATATCAAAATAATAAAATTTTTACGCATAATTACTTCCTCTCTTTTTGTTATAAAAGTGCCAATTATACATATTTAAAATAAATTTTTTTTTAAATGAAATAATTATATCTTTGTGATATAATCCGGACTAAAAAAATAAAGGTGATATTTGAAAGTTCCATATTTTAGTATTTTGCTTTTGATATCAATTGTTATGATGAGTTTTTTTGGTGGCTATTTTTATAGTGAATCTGCATATGAACTTGATAAAAATGCAATACTACTTTCCCCTTCTATCGAACATTTGATGGGTACTGATCGTCTAGGTAGAGATGTAATGGCTAGAATTATAGAGGGTGGAAAAGTTAGTCTTAGTATTGGTGTTGGGTCTGCTGTAATTGCATCTTTTATTGGGCTTATGGTTGGAGTTTCAGCTGGTTTTTTTAGAGGAAATAGTGATAAAATTATCATTATTTTAATAGATCTTTTTTTAACATTCCCTACTTTTTTCCTACTTTTAGCACTAATTTCATACATGAGTGCTTCTATTTGGGTATTAGTTTTTATCATCTCAATTACAGGTTGGATGGGTATGGCAAGGCTCATTCGCAGTGAGAGTTTTTCTATCGCAAACAGACCATTTATCAAAGTTTTACAGCTTGGTGGTGTAAATAATTTTAAGATAATTACAAAATATTTTACGCCTCTTTTGGCTCCTATATTTTTTATTTCATTTACCTTTGGGGTAGGGGGAGCTATACTGGCTGAGAGTGGGCTGAGTTTTTTAGGTATAGGTATAATGCCCCCACAAATTAGCTGGGGAAGTGTTTTGAGTGAAGGAAAAAGTGTGGTAGATATCGCATGGTGGCTTAGTTTTTTCCCTGGTTTTATGATATTTTTGGTTATATTTTCTCTTGTTAATATCTCAGATTTTTTACAACGCTACACAAATCAAAAAGATAAAAGTCTGTAGAATAGATGAAATCACTCAAAGAGAGATTAGATTTTGAAGTCTTAAAAAGAGATAGTTTAAATGAGATAAGTGATGACAAGCCAGACCCTATGTTGGTAGCAAGAGTTCATAAAGATGAGTTAATTAGCTTGATATGCGCACTTTTTGCTTATGGAAATGCTACTTTAATTGTTAAGTTTTTATCCTCTTTGGATTTTACTCTACTGGATATGAGTGAAAAAAAGATAAGAGAGGCTTTGTCTAAACATTACTACAGGTTTCAAAACTCACAAGATGTTGCTGAGTTCTTTATAACGCTAAAGAGAGTAAAAAACGAAACTTCTTTAGAAGAGATTTTTTTTGAAGGTTACAAAAAAGAGTACTCTGTTTTAGATGGATTAGAGACAACTATATCTAAATTGTGGTTGCTAAATAGTTATAATTCTAGAGGTTATAAATTTTTATTAGGACAACCTCCAAAAAAAAATAGTAGCTCAACTTATAAAAGATGGAACATGTACCTAAGATGGATGGTTCGCTCAGACAATATAGACTTAGGACTTTGGAGTAGCGTAAAAAAGAGTGATCTTCTCATGCCACTTGATACACACACCTTTAAAGTATCTCAAAATCTAGGGCTTTTAAGTCGTAAAAGTTACGATTTAAAAGCAGTAATTGAATTAACAGAAAAATTAAAAACTTTTGATCCCAAAGACCCGATAAAATATGACTTTGCACTCTATCGTTTGGGACAAGAAAAATCCATTTTAGCAAATTTTAAATGATTTTTGTGTATAATATCGCAATTTTTTAATATTTAAAGGACTTCTTCGTGAATGAGATTTTTACATTTCTTGGGTTAATCTCCCATAACCACACTTACATAATTGTTTCGCATACTATTTTGGTGGCTTTAATTGTTTTAGCAATTGCAAAACTTGCAACTTCTTCGCTGCAAATTGTACCAAGTGGTGCACAGAATATCTCAGAAGCTTATCTGGGTGGTGTTATTTCTATGGGAAGAGATGTAATTGGCGAAGATTTGGCAAAAAAATATCTTCCATTGGTTGCAACTATCGGTCTTGTTGTATTTGTTGCAAATATTATTGGCATAATCCCTGGTTTTGAATCACCAACAAGCAACATTAACTTTACACTTTCACTTGCTTTGATTGTTTTTGTCTATTATAATATAGAGGGTATGAGAAAACAGGGTGCTTTTACATACGTTAAAAATTTTGTCCATTTAGGTGAGATGAATCCTATTGCAAAGTTTTTAATGTCTCTTCTTATGTATCCTATTGAAATCGTATCTCATTTATCTCGTGTTATATCTCTCTCATTTCGTCTTTTTGGAAATATCAAGGGAGATGATCTATTTTTAGCAGTTATACTTATGCTTGCACCTTTTATAGCGCCACTTGCGCCATTTGCGCTTTTGACATTTATGGCTGTACTTCAGGCATTTATTTTTATGATTTTAACTTATGTATATTTAGCAGGTGCTGTTAAAGTTGATGATGGTCATTAACTGTCGTTAAAGCTTTTGTATTTGCAGTCGATGTTTGTAGTTGACTGCAAGGAAGGGATGTGTATATATGAAGATGAAAAGTGGCGACTTTGAAAAAATTGTAAGTTTTATGCAGGGTGCCTCATGGGGTATGGTGATCATCGGAGGTTATCTCTTTTTTACACTTTTTTATCCATTTGGTCTTATTATAGCGTTAATTGGTGGTTTTTTTGGTGCTTCTATAGGGCTTTTTATGGTTATCTTTTTTGAGATGGCGCATATCAAACAAGAGATGCATAAAGAGAAGATAAAACATACTGAACTTTTAGAGAGAATTGTAGAGTTGTTGGAGCATGATAAAAAGTTACCTGATAACTGATCCTTTATATTATCAACCTACATCTAAATCTTTTGCTTCGTATTTATCGAAAGTTTATCAGCATCATAGGGTTGATTATGCTTGTTTTAGAGACAAAAAAAACATAAACATACAAGAGCTTGCAAAAATTTTTCTAAATATCTCTAACAAGCAAAAAACACTCATAAATGGCAATGTAGATTTAGCAGTGAAGCTTGGTTTTTTTGGTGTTCATTTAACATCTAAACAATTTGATAAGATATCTTCGGCTAAAGCACAAAACCTTTTTGTAATCATCAGTACACACTCAAAGAAAGAGGCACTTTATGCAGAAAAATTAGGAGCAGATGCTGTAACTTTTAGTCCAATATTTAAAACTCCAAACAAAGCAAATCCAAAAGGTGTACAAGAGCTTAAAGAGGTTGTCCCGACACTAAAAATTAAGACTTTTGCACTTGGTGGTATTTTAAACGATGAGCAGATACAGCAGTGTGAAAAAGCAAATGTTTATGGATTTGCATCTATTAGGTATTTTACAAAATAGATTTACAAGATATTTAATATCTTTAACTTTTTTTGATATAATTACTAGAAATTTAATAAATGATGGGTACATGAGAAAAAGAACAAGCATAATCGGAGCACTTCTACTTAATACATTTTTAATCCTCGTATTTTTAGTTGCTATTATTTTGGTTTTATGGTTTAGCCAAAATTTTCTATCAGGTGATATGCGTGCAAAAGATCTCTCTTTTAAAGATGCATTTTTAAATATCAGTAATTTTGAGATATTTGGTATTTTTTCAGCAGCAATTATTATGACATCTATTGTCATAAAATATGTTGCCTCAAATATAAGATCGAACTTTGCAAAGTTTAATCAATTTTTTCTAAAAGCAGCACATGAAGGGAAAATGATTGATGAGAAAGATCTCAAGTTTAAAGAGTTTGCAACTTTAGCCAACTCAGTAAATGATATGACTAAAAAAGCAAATGAAGCTAAAAAAAGATTAGAATTTAATAAAAAATATCTTCAGACCATATTGGATGCACAAAAAAATATAGTGCTTGTTCAATCACGAGAGAAGTTAGAGAGAGCCAATCAAGCTTTTTATGATTTTGTAAAAGTGCAGACAATCGATGAATTTAAAGAAAAGTATAAGTGCATTGGTGAGTTTTTTGTACAAGGGCATGAGGGTGAATATTTGCCAAAAGAGATTGATGGTGTATCTTGGGCAAATTATATTATAGATAATCCCCAAAAAATTCATAAAGTAAAAATTATGTTTAATGAGTTAGAGACAGTTTTTGAGGTGAATGTTAAACCCATCAAAGTAGATGAAAACAATAGAGTTGTTATAACATTTAACAACATAAGTGAACTTGAAGAGCAAAAAAGAGCATTTGAAAAAGCCTCTTCAACAGATGCGTTAACAAAAATTGCAAATCGTATGAAATTCGATAATATATTAGAGCAACAAATAGAGATGTCAAAACGATATAATCATAAATTTTGTCTAATTTTGTTTGATATAGATAATTTCAAAAAGATAAATGATAACTATGGTCATAATGTAGGTGACAATATACTTGTTGAATTAGCTAGGCTTGTTAAAAGTAAAATGCGAAGAAGTGATACTTTTGCACGATGGGGTGGAGAAGAGTTTGCTATCATTTTACCTCAATCAACAATTAAAACGGCAGTTAGAATTGCTGAAAAGTTATGTTTGAAAATATCTTTTCATGTTTTTAGTGATGATTTAAGAATCACCTGTAGCTTTGGCGTATGTGAATACAAAAAAGCATATGATTTAGAGACGCTGATAAAACTTACAGATGAAAAGCTTTATATTGCAAAAAATGGTGGAAAAAATCAAGTAAAGTCAGCGATAAACTAGTAGTTTTGATAATGATTATCAAATTAAATAATATTTAAGCTTCTTTTTGTTAAAGTTCATCTTGAAAATGAATATCAAAACTAATAAAAGGAAAGTTATGAATAAAAAAATAGGATTAAGTGCGCTTATCTTAAGTGCTTCAATTGGGCTTCAAGCATCAGTAGATACAGATGAGTTAACAAAGCTTAAGAAACAGATCAAAGAGTTAAAGCTTCAATCAGACGCAGTAGCAGAAGAGTTACTTGATATTAAAACTGGTACATTTACCAAGATAGATGATTCAAAAGCGCACAATGGCATGGGTGCTGCTGCTTCAAAAGTTTATTATAGTTCATCACCACTCTCAATAGGTGGATATGGTGAAATGTTTATAGCTAAAAAAAATAGTGACAGAGCATACGCAGATATATATAGATTTATTCCATATTTTGGATATAGGTTTAGTGATAGTGTGATTATGAATGCAGAAATTGAGATAGAACACGGCAATACATCTGCTGGTGGCAAAGTGTTGATGGAATTTTTGTATCTTGATTTTCTTTTAAGTAAAAGTGCAAATATAAGAGTAGGAAATCTTTTAGTACCTGTTGGTCTGACAAACTTAAGACATGAGCCTACACTTTTTCAAACTGTTAATAGACCACATGTAGAGAGATATCTCATCCCTAGCACTTGGCATGAAAATGGTGTTCTTGTTTATGGAGAGATTGCAAATAGTGGTTTTGAGTATACAACCGGAATAGTAAATTCACTCAATGTAGCAAATGATGAGACAAGAGATAATAGTTTAAAATGGATTAGAAAAGGACGCTTAGGTTCATCAAAAAATGGAGTTTTTAACGCGGCATTTGTAGGTAGATTGGACTATAGAGGTATCAACGGGTTACTAGCTGGTGGTTCATTATATTATGGTGATGGTTCAAATCAACAAGAAGATATTAAGGGTACGACTATGAGCATGTTTGAATTACACGCACTCTATAATTATGAGAAACTAACACTAAAAGCACTATATACACAATCAAATATAAAAGGAGCATCTAAAATCTCACCTACTGCTACTTCAAAAGCTACTGGTTATTATGTAAATGCTGCTTACGATATCGGAGGTATTATAGGACTTAACTATAAAATACCACTTTTTGCACAGTATGAAAACTATAACTTAGCAGCTTCAAAAGCTGATGGAAGTAGCACTAAAGCTACCAATAAGTACAATGTAGGATTCAATTTTTTACCAACACCTCAGACTGTTTTAAAATTTGATTATGAGATTACAGATGATCCTGCAAAAGATAAAGATGACAAAACTGTCTCTGCATCACTTGGATTTCTATTTTAAAGGCTTAAAATGAAGTTTATCATTTATCTATCATTACTATTTTTTTCCCTCACTCTAAATGCAGCCCCTGTGGATGTAAAAGAGATTATACAGGAGAATTTTTCTATCAAAGTGAGTATTCAAAAAGAGAAGATTATACTTAAAAATGATGAACTTCAAGCTATAAAAAAGAGTGCAAAACTTCCTGTAAAATCTAAGATATATAGATACTATAAAGTCTTAGCAGATGATAAATTATTGGGATTTGCACTTTTGATAACACAAAAAGTACGAACCAAAAAAGCTACGGTTCTTTACTTTATACAGACAGATGAAAAATTAAAATTTATAGAGATTTTATCTTTTTTGGAGCCAAGAGAGTATATCCCAAAAGATGTATGGATCTCTCAGTTTGAAGATAAAAACACTACAGACAGATTTGAGATAGGTGCGGATATACCAACTATCAGTGGGGCAACACTCTCTGCTAGAAGTATTACAGATGGTGCTAGATTGGCGATTGCTATTTATAGGGTTAAATTAAAGTGAAATTTTTAGCTACAAAAGAGTTAAAAGATAATACATTTTTAAAAAATCTACTTGGTGGTTTGCTTGTTTTAATAACTCTTTTTTTGTTTTTGGATCTGCTTTTGCATCATGTACAAATCGGACTTAGTTTCCAGAGTGCTATTACTACTCTTTTGGGAAATGAAGAGGAGTTTATAGAGCCTTTACTGTTTGATTCGCTACTCATAATGATACATACAAATCTTTTTTTTTCAATGCTTTTACTTCTAATTTTGAGTGCAATTTGGATTAGGGTTTCAAAACAGCCCAAGGCTTCTAAGCCATTTTTACACGCTCTTTTTCTTTTGGCTATCTTTGCCCCTATTTTTCTACTACTTGGTTACTTTTTTGGTGCATGGGGCATCAAGATATGGGTGGTTATGTTTGTATTGTGGCATATCTTGGCACTTTTGATGAGTGCTCAAACGCTGATAAGGCTATATAAAAATGGATAAATATAGTGAGTTATATAACATCATCATCAGATACTTTTTAATTTTTACATCTTTTTTATTTTTGAGTGGAGTATGGCTTTTTGTTATTAGCCAAACAGATGAAATCGATGTAAAAAGCCTAATAGGAGTTCTTGAAGTAGCAGTACCGCATCTTTTGGCTATGAGTGTAGTGTTTTTTGTATTGGCACATTTTCTCCTATTTATGGAAAATTTAGATAGAGACAAAGCAATGAAGTTTTCAATGTTATTTTATCTGCTTATAATTTTAGAAACTATGAGTGCTAATCTTTTCTGGATAAAAGTGACAATACTCTCTATCATGTTACTTGGTATCATTTGGATTTTTTATAGGATATCTCTAGCAATTTATCTGGCTCGTACTGTAAAATAGGATAAAGGGACTTGGCTATGTATCCGTTAAGTGTCATTGTAAATCATAACTAAATGCTTTTTAAGCTGATATTTGAAATTTTATCTAAAATAACTGCCAAATTGGAGTATAAGTTATGTTTGAAAATCACCCTTTTGATCCGATCATTGATCAAAACTCCCAACTCCTTATTTTAGGGACATTTCCAAGTTTGGATTCTCTTAAGTATCAATTTTACTATGCTCATAAGCGAAACCAATTTTGAAAGATTTTGAGTGAAATTTTTAATGTTTCATTTAAAAACGATGAAGAGAAAGTACAAATGTTACTACACCATCATATCGCGCTTTGGGATATTGTTAAAGCCAAAAGGTGCCTGGCTTTAACCTTTAATTCTTCAAAGAAAAAGGTTTAA
>CAYUSV010000039.1:0-15858 GCA_964447385.1 uncultured Campylobacterales bacterium
ATGATGTACGACAGTTTGATTATTCAAAATTTCCAATGATTGAATTAGGTAGAATAAGATGACTAATAACCTACATTTAACGCAATTTTAGAGATATCAGCACTAAAGATAGTCGTAAAAATAGTGACTATCTTTGTGATAGAAATAAAAAAATACTTTTTATCTTATTTGGAGTGGTTTAAAGGTACAAAATCATGTTTAGTACCATCATAATAATCAATATTACCACTATCTATATGATAAAACCAAGCATGTAGCCTCAATATACCTTTATCAACTTTCTCTTTAACTGTTGGATAAGTCATCAAATTGTCAAGTTGAAATACAGCTGATATTTTGGCCGTTTTATCAATTTTACTATTTTGATCTATATCTGCTGGAGCATTTGCTGATATAAAGCTTTTTGCTCTCTCTCCTAGATTAATCCATCTTTTAACATGCATAAAATTTTTATCATCTAAATCATCTTTAGTATACAAAGCTGACATTGCTCCACATTTTGAGTGTCCACAGACAATTATATCTTTTATGTCCAAAGCGTTTATCGCATACTCTATCGCAGCGGCTGTTGAGTGAAACTCTTGATTTGCATCATAAGGGTGTACAAGATTTCCTATATTTCTAACTATAAAAAGATCTCCAGGACCTGTGTTTGTAAAGAAGTTTGGCAACACTCTTGAGTCACAACATGTTATAAATAGTGCTTTTGGATTTTGACCATTCTCCGCTAAATGACCATACTCTTTCTCATATTTTTGAAAAATACCTTTTTTAAATTCGTCACTACCCTCAATAATTGACTCCATACTCAAAATTTACTCCTTTTAAAAATTAAAATTTAATATATTATACACTATATATTTTGAAGTATCTCCTAAGATATAATTTAACTCATATGCGCTAAAATCACCAAAAAAATAAAAGGACTATTTATGTGTGCTTCTAGGATACAAAGATTGCTAACAGCCATCATGCTAGGAATTATCTTATACTTTTTTGCTACTGCTGCTGTAGATTTTCAAGAAGGGATAACCCAGAGTAAAAACTTTATGATAGCGGTATCTTTACAAACAGTTGTAATTATTATGATGATTGTATGGGCTGTTACAAATTTTTGTCCATCCTCTTGGATGTTAAACAAGGTTTTCCCTCCATGTGAGTGGGAAAAGTAGATGAAAGAGTCAAAAATAAGCTACAAAGATGCAGGTGTTGATATCGATGCGGGTAATAAGTTTGTAGAAAAAATAAAACCATTTGTAAAATCAACATTTGATAATAATGTCATAGGTGGAATAGGCTCTTTTGCAGGAGCTTATGAACTTCCAAAAGGCTTTAAGGAGCCTGTGATGCTTGCGGCGACTGATGGTGTAGGTACAAAACTAAAATTAGCAATCAATGCTAAAAAGTTTAATACCGTAGGTATTGATTTAGTAGCGATGTGTGTTAATGATCTTATATGCAATTTTGCAACTCCATCATTTTTCTTGGACTATTATGCTACTGCAGAGCTTGAAACTGACCAAGCATCTGACGTAGTTAAAGGTATTGCTGCTGGCTGTATTGAGTCTGAGTGTGCACTCATCGGTGGTGAAACTGCAGAGATGCCTGGTATGTATGCTAAAGATGATTTTGATTTGGCAGGTTTTGCTGTTGGTATTGCTGAAAAATCTCAAATGGATAGAATTTCAAGAGTAAAAGAGGGCGATATTCTTATAGCTCTTGCTAGTTCTGGTCTCCACTCAAATGGCTACTCATTGGCAAGAAAACTCTTTTTTGAGAAATTAAACAACTCTTTTGATTTAAAAATAGATGGCAAAAAATTGATAGATATTTTACTAGAACCGACAAAGATATATGTCAAAACTTTCAAAAAACTAAAAGATGAGATAAATGCATTAGCACATATAACAGGTGGAGGAATTGTCGAAAATCTTCCAAGAGTATTACCAAAGGATCTCCAAGCAGTCGTATATAAAGAGAAAATAGATGTTTTACCTATATTTCGCTACATGAGTGACTATGTAGAAGAAGCTGAAATGTATAGAACTTTTAACATGGGAGTTGGTATGGTTTTGGTTGTAAGTCCTAAAGATGTGGATAGTGTCATTGAAAAAAGTGGTGGATATATTATAGGGGAAATGAAAAAAGGTAGTGGAGAAGTTGCATTAGTTTAACATACGTCGTTTCAAAACTTTTTACATTTATTTTTTTGCCTCCTGGTCTTTTTATAACACTTCTGCTATTAATAGCAGTTTTTTATAAAAAGAGTAGAGTGCCTATCGTTGTTGTAGCTATCTCTTTATATCTATTATCCACAAAATATATAGGAAATGCTCTTTTAGTGCCGTTTGAAAAAGATTATTATCAGGTGCAAAAGAGTGACGCAATTGATGCTGTGATAATTCTCTCAGGTGGACATGACAATGCAAGTAAAAATTTACCGCTAACCAATGGAGCCTTTAAAAGAGCTATTTACGGAGTTATGTTAGCAAAAAAAGAGAATCTTCCTATCATCTTCAGCGGGGCAGGAAGAAAGGTATATAATGAATCAGATGCAATGAAAGATACAGTTTTTCAACTAAATGAGTATCTTGATATCAATCTGCAACACTCACAAAAAATCATTCCAAATAGTTTTACGATATCATATGAAAATAGTAGTTTAGATACTTATGAAAATGCCTCTTTTACAAAAGAGCTATTTTCAAAAAGTGATATAAAAAATCCAAAGATATATCTTGTTACATCTGCTTTTCATATGAAGAGAGCAAAAAAACTGTATGAATATTTTGGATTTGATGTTATACCTGCCGCAACAGATTTTAGAACTACAAATGAGCACACTTTTAGCTCATACATTCCATCCATTACAGGACTTACTCTCTCTTATTTTGCACTCCATGAATATGCAGGTCTTGCTCTTTTATCTTTTAAATTAAAATAGCCTAATTTTTATTATATAAAATACACTATTTTTATTAAAGTTATTATTTTAAGTGTCGATATATGCTTTATATTACTGTAAACATAGGGAAAAATAATGGATTTGAATAAAATCACAAAAGAAGAGTTGATAATAGAACTTAAAAAGAGTCAAACTAAAGAAAAGTTTTTTGAAAATGTATCAAATATCGCCTTTTTTTGTACTAACAACGATAGAATTGTAACACAATGGAATAGGACATGTGAAGATATTTACGGATATAAAAAAGAACAAGCTTTAGGAAAAAAGATAGAAGATCTTATTGTACCTTCATTTGCTAGAGATATGTTTATAGAGGATTTTAAACAAAAAAGAGCAAATTTTGGAGAAGAGGTTGAGTACATTAGGGCAGACGGTATAGCAGTAAGAGCATATGTAAATGCACTTTTTTTAGATCATAATACTAATGAGAGCCTCTATTATCATATCAGTATTAACCCTATGGTGATAAAACATACAAACAGAGTCCAAGAGCTTATTTCAAATAGTGATACAGATATATCTAAACACTCAAAACTTGTTATTATATCATTTGATAAAAATGGCTATATTGATGAATTTAACCCTTTTGCTGAACAACTATTGGGATATAAAAAAGAGGAGGTGGTCGGTAGGAATTTTGTTGAACTTTTTGTACCTGAGAGCTACAAGGAAAAAACATTAGGTCAGATTCAACAATCATTTAGGTCAAAAAGTATGAGATTAAAAAGTGATCTGCCTATCCTTTGTAAAAATGGTACTAAAAAGATTGTTCAATGGGATAAAACCTTTATCAATGATTATAAAACAAAAACAAACTCTATGCTTTTAGTAGGAGATGATAGTGCTTTTGATAGTAGCGTACAAGATCGTCTTGAATATTTGGCAAATTATGATAGCTTAACCGACCTTCCAAATAGAAATCTTTTACACAATAGAATGGTCAATGCAATAAATAGGGCAGCTAGACACCAACAAAAAATGATAACTATGTATATAAACCTTGATAATTTTAAATCAATCAACCACACTTTGGGATATGCGGCAGGAGACGAGTTGCTTAAATCTGTTGCAAAAAGACTTCATAGTGAACTTAGAGACTGTGATACAGTTGCACGATTTAGTGGTGATGAGTTTATTATTTTATTTGAAAATGTACAAGATGAATTAGCAGCTGGAATAATTGCCAAAAGAGTAAGTGCCCTTTTTGAAACACCATTTCGTTTTAAAGATAATGAACTTTTTTTACACTCAAATACTGGTATCTCATTTTTTCCTTCAGATGCAAATGATGCAAAAACTCTTTTAAAACATGCAAACATGGCTATGCTTAGATCAAAAGAGGACAAAACTGTAAATTTTCAATTTTTTAGAGCACAAATGAATGAAGAGATCACAAATAGAGCAATACTTGAATCAAATCTCAGACACGCACTAAAAAATGAAGAGTTTTTTGTTGAGTATCAGCCACAAGTTGATGCAAAAAATGGAAGGATTATTGGGGCAGAAGCATTAGTTAGATGGACTGATCCTGATTTAAAAAGTATTCCTCCACTTGATTTTATTCCTGTTGCAGAAGATAGTGGATTAATTTTAGAGATTGGACAAATTGTACTAAATAAAGCTATATCACAGATGAAAAAATGGCATGACAAAGGGTATAACAACCTAAAAATTGCTGTAAATATTTCTGGTATACAACTAATTCAAAGCAGACTATTAAATCAACTTGAAGAGATATTAGATACCACGGGATTTAATCCTGAATTTCTTGAATTGGAGTTAACTGAAAGTGTTTTGATGGAAAATGTGGAGCGTGCTTCATCACTATTAAAAGCTTTTCAACAAAAAGGAATTCAAATTTCAATAGATGATTTTGGGACTGGTTACTCATCTTTGAACTATCTAAAGCGTCTGCCCATTGATTCTTTAAAAATTGATCAATCTTTTATTAGAAATATCCAAACAGATTCAAGTGATAAAATTATTGTTAATACGGTCATTGCAATGGCACATAGCTTAGGATTTAAAGTTATAGCTGAAGGTGTTGAAGAAGCATGCCAACGCGATTATTTAAGAGAAAAAAAGTGTGATATGCTTCAAGGTTATTATTTTGCAAAACCATTGAGTGTTAAAAACTTTGAGACACTTTTAAAACATACTGATCATCTTGATGGTACAGAAGATCATCAAGAAAAATTTGATTATGATCTTAAATGTGCTCTTGAAAAGTACAGTAAACCATTGAAAATATAGAGTTTTTTCTCCAAACTAATGGTTATTATATCAATAATATGGACTTAGTTTATTAGTTGTGATATACTTACACCCTTATAAGTGAGAGTTATATCTATGGCAACTAAAAGGAGAGAAAACAGATGGCTAAAATAGAAGCTACTAAACTAAGTAAAAAACAGAGGATGAAGGAGTATCTCAAAGGATGGAGCCCCTATAGATATAAGAGATACTACACTTTTATCGCTGTTACAATTTTTGCTTTAGTTATCCCATGGATTAAGATAGACGGTGCACATTTCTTTTTATTAAATTTTGATCACAAACAGATTCATATGTTTTTTACTAAATTTGACATGCAAGAGCTGTATATGTTACCGTTTTTATTGATTTTTGGTTTTTTAGGTGTTTTCTTTTTGACGACACTTGCTGGGCGTATTTGGTGTGGTTGGCTATGTCCACAAACTATCTTTAGGGTTATATATAGAGATCTTATTGAGACCAAGCTTTTAGGTATTAGACGAAGTATCCAAAACAAGCAGACACAGTCAAAAGGTCAAATTGGTAAAAAGATGGTTGCTTTTATTATTTGGTCTATATTATCTTTTGTTGCTGCTGCAAACTTTGTCTGGTTTTTTGTTCCACCAGAAGAATTTTTTCAATACATACAAAATCCAGCTGATCATGGTGTGATGATGGGTACAATCATAGGTTTAGCAGTTTTTTTAATATATGATATTGTTAGATTAAAGGAGGACTTTTGTGTCTATGTCTGCCCATATGCAAGAGTTCAATCTGCTATGTATGATGAAGAGACAATTCAAACAATCTATGATACACATAGGGGAGGTCATATATATGCGGATGACCAACATACAAAACTTGTTAATTCTCAAAAAGAACTTCTTGCGATAGATAATAGCAATGAGTGCACTTATTGTAATACTTGTGTAAGAGTATGTCCAACCCACATAGATATCAAGGCAGGAACACAATTAGAGTGTCTAAATTGTCTTGAGTGTGCTGATGCATGTACAGAGGTTATGGGTGCTCTTGGTAAGCCATCACTAATTACTTGGACAAGTTATAGTGCTATTGAAGAGGAGAGAAAGCCAAAGCTTCTTAGATTTAAGATAATTGCATATGGTTTTGCATTGGTCGCAACTCTCATTGGACTTTTTTGGATGGGATCTACTAAAGAATATATGCTATTAAATATCAATCGTACTACCCAACTTTATAAAATTAAAGATGATGGGCAAAGAGTTACAAATGCCTATATATTTTTATTTCAAAATACTGATAATAGTGATCACAAATACTATTTTGAAGTATTAAATCATGATGATATCATAATTCAAAGACCTAAAAAACCATTTACACTCACAGCCGGAAGTAAAACAAAAAAAATTGTTGTACTAGAGACTACAAAGGTATTAGCAAAAGATGCAAATAAAGATACCCCTATACCAATTATCATAAAAGCATATGCTGTTGATAACCCACAAAAAATAGTTGTACAGAGAGATACTATCTTTGTATATCCAAGGCATGATTTACTTGAAAAATATCAAAAATAGATAGCATTAAAGGCTTGGCTTGTATGGCATAAGTAGCAGTCCAGAACTAATTTCACGTTTTAACGATAAGAGAAAGGTATATATGCAAGGCAAATTTTTGCACTTCTAGCCAAAGCTAAGAGAAAAAAATCTAACGCAGTCAGATGTGCCTTTATCTTATCGCCCTTCGGGTGAAATTAGTTCTGGACTGCTACTTACGGGCCTAAAGAGTAGTTAGTTTTACTCTATTTCTTCCATTGTTTTTCATAATATATAAATTTTTATCTGCTTTTTTATATACATCTGTGATACCTATTGCTTCGTAGTTATTTACACTTATTGCACCAATTGAGATAGTAAGTGTTCCAAATGGCTTATTATTTATATGGTCAATTTTTTCTAATTGAATTTTTTCTCTCAGATTATCAAGATGTGCGTAAATATCTTCAGAAAAGCTGGATTGCAAAATGATTGCAAACTCTTCTCCTCCTATACGAAATGCATAATCGCCAGAACGAGAAGTTTGTTGATTTAAAATAAAACCGACTTTTTCTAAAGCTTCGTTACCCATATCATGCCCATAAGTATCATTGTATGACTTAAAATTATCAATATCAACAATAGCAAGAACAAAAGGTTCTTTTGCCCTTTTTGCCCTATTAAACTCTTCACATATTATCGTATCAAAATGTCTTTTATTGTAAAGTTTTGTTAAAGAGTCTGTTATTGAGAGTATCTTTGCTTCTTTTACACGCTCAATAAGCGACTCATTTAATTTTTTTTGTGTCTCAAAAAAACTTGAGATACTTACCTCTGAAAAATAAACCAGTATAGATATAATTAACGAAACCATCACAAATCTAACATATGATATCATAACCATTCCACTATCGTACCAAAAATAATACGCACCTATATAAACTATTAAATTAAAAATAATAATAAAAATCAACCCTTTCTCTTTGCCTACCAAGGTTATGGCAACAAAAGGAAAAAGAAGAGCCCATACGATTATGTATTGATCAAAATTAAAAATAAATAAGACAACAAGCAGAGAGATAAAAAGTAAACTAGTTGCATAAAAGGCACTTTTTTCTATGTTATGGTCAACACGAAGCTTTAAGTATCCATATAATGAGGGCAAGATAAGAAAAATTTCTACTAATCCTGCTTTTATATTGTCGAAAAAATAGAGGTTTATACAGGAAAAAACAATAAATATTAAGATTGTAGATACATAGCTGAAATTGGACATAACCAACTGTCTAAAATCTTTATGACTTGTGTCTATATCCATATTCGAGAGTAATATATTTTTAAACAAGATTGTAACTTTCCTATAATTGCTGTTAAAATATATTTTACCAAAACTATTATTTATGTTGTATTAAAAATAGATTATGAAAGCATCATCAACTCTTTATTATAATATTTTATAAGTAGATAATAAAAAGTCACTCTGTACCTATCCTTTTTTTCTCTCATTTTTTCACATATGTTTAAAATTGAATTATCTAGTTGTTGGTCGCTCTCTTTAAGAGTTAATCTTTTTTTAAGAAAATTTTCTCTCACTGCGATAAGTTCATCTTTGTTTGCACAATCAATCTGCTCTGTCTCTAAGTCTCCAAACTCCACAACAAGACGATCTAATAAATTGTTATCAACACTACCGTATAGTTTTAATATATCACTCTTATAAAGTTTAAGTTTCTGTTCATTTTCATTTTGTGCCTGTTTATCACCATATAAATTTTTTACAGGCTCTTTTTCAGAATGATCATCACTAAATTTATCAATCGCATTTTTTGCAAGTTTTACAAATGCTAAGTCTCCTAGTCCCCATCCTCTGCTCTTTTTATCAATATCTACAATATTATTGGTTTGGTTTTTTATGTTTTGAGCAACTTTGCTTACATTTTCTAGTTGGATTTCACTAACATGTAATTTTTTTTCAAGTTTTTTTAACGCTTCGTCTCTTTGTAAAATATTATCTTGAAGATAACTTATCTCCTTTTCTAATGTATCTATTCTAGCGTCATCCATTTTTATACTATTCGAAAAATCTTTTTGCGGTTTTATCTCCCCTTGTAATCTTATTAATTCACCATTTTTTTGGTCAAACTTTTTCTGCTTTTCAATAACACTTTTTTGAAGTAGGCTATTCTTATTGGCAAGTTCTGTCATGGCTGACTTATTGCCTTCAACCTCTTTTGATATATTTCTAATTTTTTCTTCAAAATGTTGGTTTGTCAAATTGGCTTTATCTAATTGATCACTTTTTTTTTCAAGCTCCTCTACTCTAGCCTCTTTTTCATTTATATTTTTACTTAAAATATCTTTTTGATCTATTAATTTTTTTTCATTATCTAAGCATATTTGTATTTTTTTGGAGAGTTCTTGATTTAATTTTACATTTTTTTCTATCTCAACTTGCGTTACTACAATCTCCTCTTTTTGATGGTTATTGACACTTTTAAATTCATCAATTAGATTTTGGGCGTCAATTAACTCATTTCTAGAAAATCTTATCTCTTCACTCTGTTCATTTAAGTGTTTATCTTTTTGATCAAGTATCTCTTCTAGCTTATTCTTTTCATTTTCAAGAAGCTCAGTGCTCTTTTTAGAATTTTTAATAACATCTTGCATATCTAACATTTGATGTTTTACCGACTCTAACTCACTTGTCTGTATAGTCAGATGCTGTTTTAGTTGCCCATGTTTTTGGGATGCTCGTTCAATTTCACTATCTTTATCATCCAATGTACTTACAAGATCTTCAATTTCAGGCTCATACTTCTCTCTTGCAAATGCTCTTGAGAGAAAATACCCAAAGAAAAACCCGATACCAAGTGCTGCCAAAAGGTAAAATAATAACTCTAATTGTTCTGGTGTTAATATCATCTGTCGTCTCCATTTACAAGTTGTATCTCAACTCTTCTATTTTTTGAATCTCTAGGATCACTGACGATTGGATTCTCTTGTCCATATCCAATTGACTTAATTTGTTTTGATTTAATTCCTTGAGCTTTTAGATATTTTTTAACCATGTCAGCTCTTTTTTGACTTAAAACTTTATTGTAAACATCATCTCCATTAGAATCTGTATATCCTGCTACTTCTATTGCATTGCTTTGTGAGGCATTGATAATTTCTATAATTTTATCAAGAGTTTTTTTACTATTTATTGTGATTGCGCTACTAGCTGACTCAAACTGGATTGGATTTACTAGCAAAATATCATTAATCTGCTGTTGTGCATCATCTTTTACAAAATCTTCATTTATACTGGTTGTTGTCATATATGGTTTTGCCACAAGCCCCACTGCGTGTATATTTTCATCAATACTGTGATCTGTTGTGATCTCTGTTGATGTGTCATATGTTGTTTCTAAAACTGGCTTTGGAATAGAAACAGGTTTTGATATATGTTTAACACTCTTTTTTACCTCTGGCTTAATAACTATTTTTTTTACCTCTGGAGTTGGCTTTACTATACTCTTTTTTACTTCTGGCTCAAAAATAGGCTTTGCACCCTCTTGTTCTTTTATCTCTTTTATACTCTCACTTGTCTTCGTATAGTTTTCCACTTTAAATTTATCACTATTTAGTGATTTTAATATTGTATTTAAAGTATCTTGTACCTCTTTGTTTTTTATATCCCCTTCAAGCTTTAATACATTGCCTTCAATGAACAAAGAGCCATTTTTAATACTTTTATCTTTTAATAAAGAGATAATTTTTACCACTTCTTTCTGCCAAGATGCGTCCATAATATCATTTTCAAAACGTATATCTTTTATACACTCTTCTTTTTGACATAACTCTTCTATATATCGTACAAGTGTACCGTTTTCATCATTGTCAGACATCAAAGCTACTATTTGATTTTTCTTTGATCCCATAAAACCAAATGCTGGTATTGAAATTCTCTGCTGTGTTTTTGGTTGTGAAACATCTTCTGATTTTAAAACCGGTTCAAAATCTACCTCTTTTTTTGGTGTTGTTTCAATTGGCTTTATGATAATTGGTGCTTTAGCTTCTGTTTTTGTAAATAGAGCTTGCGGATAAAGTAAATTATCTCTATTGATACAAAAATAGAGAAAAAGTACACTTATAAGTATGCCAAAAAATATTATACTCTTGCTACCCATATAATTCTCCTTTATTAATCGCTAATTATAATAAAGTTCATATTAAAGAGAGAAAAAATAATTATAATAATATTTGATAAGGTTAAATATTTTATATTATTGACAGCTCAAACACTCCATACTTCTATCTGCTACACTAGCTTGTGCTTCTGGTGATTCACTTCTAAGATAATATGTTGATTTTAAACCTAGTTTCCAACCTAACATGTAGATATCATTAAGATATTTTCCACTGGCTTTATCTAGTGTCATAAATATATTGAGGCTTTGTCCTTGATCTATCCATTTTTGTCTTATAGCCCCTGCTTTAATCAAAACATTTTGATCAAGCTCATATGCAGGAGTATAATATAACCAAGTTTCAGGACTCATTTTTGGTGCAACCACAGGAATAAGTCCACTTAAATTTTCTTCAAACCATTTTCGTTTATAAATTGGCTCTATAGCTTGTGTTGTGCCTACTAAAATAGATATAGAGCTTGTTGGTGCTATCGCCATAAGATATCCATTTCTCAAGCCATCTTTTTTCACTTTTTCTTTCAATGCATTCCAATCATAACTGTAACCAAACAATCCGCCACGATCAACTAATTTTTTTGCCTCTTCATTTGCTAAATCGATTGGAAATATACCTTTACTCCAATTTGATCCTTCAAAATCAGGATATCTTCCCTTTTCGATAGAGAGATTTGAAGATGCTTTTATGGTGTTGTAGCTTACTGATTCCATCACTTCATCTATTTTTTCAAAGTGTTCGTTACTCCCCCACATGATGCCTTTTTCTGCAAGCATCTGGGCTTCACCCATCACTCCAAGCCCAATAGACCTTGTTGCTAAATTTGTCTGTTTAACTTTATTTAACGGATAAAAATTTAGATCGATAACATTATCAAGCATTCTTATAGCTGTTGGTACAACTCTCTCAATTTGTTCATTTGTATTGATTTTTGAGAGGTTAATCGAAGCTAAATTACAAACAGCTGTTTTTCCATCTCGTTTTTGTTTTTCTACTATAAAAACCTGTTTTCTGTTGATGCTATCAAGAGCTGTTACTTTTTTTGCTTTTTTCACAACTCCACCATCAACTGCAATATCCTCTTCTTCTCCAAAAATCATAACAGTACCATCTTCAAATGTTAACTTGATATCATAATGATTTGGATCAGTATTTTGAAATATCTCTGTACAGAGATTTGAGCTTCTTATAAAACCTACATGTGCATTTGGATTTACTCTATTTGCATTATCTTTAAAACAGAGAAATGGATTGCCAGTTTCAAAATAACTAAGAAGCACTTTCTTCCAAAGCTCTTTTGCACTTATTGTCTCTTTGATGATATTAGGATTGTTTTCATACTCAATATATCTTTTTTCAAACTCTTTTCCGTAAAGTTGTGGTAAATCCTCTGCATCTAATGGGTCTAAAAGTGTCCACTTGGCATCTTCTTGGATTCTTTTCATAAAAAGATCATTGATCCAAAGAGCAGGAAACAGATCATGTGCACGACGACGCTCTTCTCCTGAGTTTTTCTTAAGGTCTAAAAAATCAAGTATATCACTATGCCAAGGCTCAAGATATACGGCAATTGCACCTTTTCTAGTTCCTAATTGATCTACTGCAATTGCTACATCATTTGTAATTTTTAAAAATGGTATTATTCCGCCTGCTGCATTTTTATGTCCATCAATTGAACTGCCTAAACCTCTCACTTTTGACCAGTCCCAGCCGATGCCCCCTCCAAACTTACTCAAAAGTGCCATCTCTTTATAAGCATCAAAAATACCCTCGATATTATCAGGTGTACTTCCTATGTAACATGAACTTAACTGATGTCTTGGAGTTCTTGCATTTGATAGTGTTGGAGTTGCTAACATTACTTCAAATTTAGATATAAGATCATAAAACTTTTTTGCCCAATCTTGTGAATTAAACTCATTTTGTGCCAAAAACATAGCAATTGCCATAAACATATGTTGCGGTAGTTCGATTGGGTTGCCTTGTTTGTCCTTTAAAAGATACCTATCATAAAGTGTTCTAACACCTAAATAATTAAACTGCATATCTCGCTCTGGTTTTATATAAGCATCAAGGTCTTCAAGATCATATTTATCTTTTAAACCCATTACAATACGCCCCTCTTCTTCACCTCTTTTAAAATACTCTTCAAGTTTACAATATCCTGTAAACTTGCTCACTTTATGGTATAAATCATATAAAAAAAGTCTAGCCGCTACAAATGTCCAGTCTGGTCTGTCAACATCAATTTTATCCACAGCTGTTTTGATGAGTGTTAGTTGAATCTCTTCGGTTTTTATCTTGTCTCTAAATTGTATTCTTGCATCTAACTCTAACTCGCTTTGGCTTACATTTTCAAGACCTTCTACTGACTCACAAGTATATTTTTGTATCTTAGAAATATCTAACGGCTCAATTCGTCCGCTTCTTTTTGTTACTGTCAACATTTTGCTTGTCATTCTTTAAACACCCTTTTAAAAATCTTATCAACATTCTTTGTATAATACTCGTAGTTGAAACAAGCTCTTATCTCTTGCTCACTTAGTTTTTCTCTTAATTCTTCATCACTTAATAAGTGTTGAAGATATAGACTCTCACCATCTTCACTTAGTGCTGATTTGCCCTTTTGTAGGTCTGCCCATACTTTCATAGCATTTGTCTGTACTATTTTGTAAGCATCTTCTCTTGAAACACCTTTTGCAGGAAGCTCTAATAAAACTCTTTGTGAAAAAACTAACCCTCCTGTGAGATTTAAATTTTTCATCATATTCTCTGGATAAACAACTAACTTGTCTATCACAGAATTTAGACGATGGAGCATAAAATCAGTTGTAATAAATCCATCAGGCAATATAAATCTCTCAACGCTAGAGTGTGAAATATCTCTCTCATGCCAAAGAGCCACATTTTCCATCGCAGGCATTGCAAATGAACGAATCATACGACACAACCCTGTAATGTTTTCAGTTAGTATAGGGTTTCTTTTATGTGGCATAGCAGAGCTTCCTTTTTGCCCTTTTGCAAAAAACTCTTCTGCTTCATAAACTTCTGTCCTTTGATAGTGTCTCACTGCTACTGCAATCTTTTCACAAGTAGAAGCTAAAAGCGCTAAAGCATTCATAAGATTTGCATATCTATCTCTTTGAATTACTTGGTTTGACACAGGAGCAGGTTTGAGTCCTAAATCTTCACAAACATACTCTTCTAACTCTATAGGTGCATGTGCAAAATTTCCCATGGCTCCACTAATCTGCCCTACGGATATAACTTCCATAGATTGTTTGAGATTATTTAAATTTCGACTCATCTCTTCATACCATACAGCGAGAACCAAGCCAAAAGTGATAGGCTCACCATGTATACCGTGACTTCTTCCCACCATAAGAGTCATTTTGTGCTCTTGAGCTCTTTTTTTGAGTGAGTTCATAACCATCTCTACATCTTTTAGAATAAGTTCTAACGAATCTCTCATCTGAAGTGCAACTGCTGTATCTATACAATCAGAACTTGTCATGCCATAATGAACCCACCTACTCTCTTCACCTAAAGAGTCAGCAACACTTGTCAAAAATGCAATCACATCGTGTTTTGTTACTTTCTCTATCTCATCAATCTTTTCAACACTAAAATTTGCGTTGTCCAAAATTTTTTGACAATCTTCATCTGGTACAAGTCCAAGTCTGTTCCAAGCTTTTACTGCTGATTTTTCAACTTTTAACCATGCGTCATATTTTGCTTGAATAGTCCATTTGTTTTTCATCTCATCTCGTGCATATCTATCAATCATCTGAAAAATAACCTTTTTGAGTAAATAATTTAAGTTTATAAAATAATTTATTCTATTTATATATAATGATTTTAACCAACACGATATAAAAAAACAATAAAAGAAGGTTTAAATTTGTCCTACAAATTAAAGAAGTTCTATCTTCAAAGAAAAGAGAAAGCTTTTAAATTTTTACTACAAAATTTTGAGATCTCTATGAGAGAGGCTCAACAGTGGATCGACAAAAAAAGAGTCACATGCGAAGGTGAAATAATCACTCAAAAAAACTTTAATCTTTTGGGTATTGTGGAAGTTGCTGTTTTTACACCAAACACAAGAGGACTTAAACCTATTTTTGAGACTAAAGAGTTTGCAATTTTTGAAAAACCATCTGGTGTATTGGTTCATCCAACATCTAGAAATACTGAATATTCATTGACACATGAAGCGAAATATCTTTATGGTAAAAATGCAAACATCGTTCACAGAATAGACAAAGAGACAAGCGGTCTTGTAATTGTCTCAAAAAATAGAAAAACAGAAAGAGATATAAAACTCTTATTTGAAAATCGACTTATTAAAAAAGGGTATATTGCATTGGTTAGAGGCTGTATTGATAAAGAGCTTTTTATTGATGCGCCGATAGGAAAGAATAGAGAGTTTTGTGAAATTAAACTCAAAGTAGAAGTATGTGAAGATGGAAAAACTTCTCAAACAATTATCAAACCGATCTATTATGATAAGAAATTAAATCAAACAGTTGTTGAAGCAATTCCATTAACAGGAAGACAACATCAAATACGACTGCATCTGTTTCACGTGAAACATTCGATAGTTGGTGACCCAATATATGGAGTTGATTTCAAAACAGCTGACCTTTATCTAAATGGCAAATTGAGCGAAATTGAGAGACTTAAAAAAACGGGTGCAAAGAGATTAGCTCTACATGCAAACTGGTTAGAGTTTAGCTATAAAAATCAATTTAAAATATATTCACAAACTGATTTTTTTAAAATTTTCAATCTTTATCAAAAAAAACAACTTTAATAATTCCACCAACACCCGCAATAAATACAAAAGCTACAAAAACTATCTGCGATATATCAAGCCAATCCATTGTCTGTTTTCTCCCTCAATTTCATCACAACCTTAAATTTCATCAAAATGTA
>CAYUSV010000040.1:0-3368 GCA_964447385.1 uncultured Campylobacterales bacterium
CTTGCAGGTGGTTTAAATGTGCAAAATGTAGCAGATATGGCTAAAATTGGCTTTTATGGTGTAGATGTAAGCTCTGGTGTGGAGAAGACAAAAGGAAAAAAAGATAAAATGAAAGTATATCATTTTATAAGAGAAGCACTTAATGGAAATATTTAACAGTCTAATTAGTAAACTTGAAAAGGGATCTCTCCCCAAAGATGAGTTTAGCAAATGTGTAAAGAGAGCGAAAAAGAGTCATGAGCTTGATATCGATCTTCATCTTCTAAATTTTTATGGTTTACCGATTGAAGAGAATGAAAAAGAGGTATTTCTTAAAACTCAAAAAAATAATTTTTTAGATGAAGTTTATTGTATTGTTGATATAGAGACAAACGGTAGCTCTCCTATAAAAAATCAAATTATAGAGATTGGTGCTATTAAATACAAAAATGGTGAAATTATCGATAAATTTGAGTCATATGTCTATGCTGATTTTATACCTGATTCTATTATACGGCTTACAAATATACAACAGCGTGATCTTATAGATGCTCCATCTTTAAAAAAAGTTCTTTATGACTTTAAGCTATTTTTAGGAAATTGTGTTTTTGTTGCACATAATGTTAAGTTTGATTATAGTTTTATCTCTCAGTCGTTAAAAACTGTAGGTATAGATGAGCTTTTAAATAGAAAACTTTGTACTGTTGATCTATCACGAAAAACAATAGATGCACAGCGACATGGTCTTGGATTTTTAAGAGAGCATTTAGATATAGATACAGGAGAACATCATAGGGCTTATTCGGATGCTCTTAGTGCAACAAAAGTTTTAGAAGCTTGTTTTAAAAATATTCCTGAACATATAAAGAGCACAGAAGAGTTGATTAAGTTTTCAGCAGGAAATATACATAAGAAAAAACGAAAGCCTAAAGAGACAAAGTCTCTTTAGTGGTGGCTTTTTAAAATTACAATAGTCATTTTTACATTTATGACGATAAATCTAATAAATTGCCAAATTACACATGTTCTAAAAAACTTTACAAATCCTGTTGGAACCATAGTCTCAAAATCTTGTGTATATGGCTCAATATGTTTTACATGTGATGATTGAGCCTCTTTTTCAATTCCCATTATCTTTCTCCTTTTTTATTTTTATTTTTTACTCTGGTATTAGTTGCCAACCTAATTTCATCTGTGCTTTGTGTAAAAAACCATAATGAAGTAGATGTTTGATCCAGTGACCTGCAAGTCCAATCTCTCCAAATGTATGATCCAAATCACGCCCAATTCCAGGGTATTTTTCAAAATCAGGAACAACAGGATAGACAGTAAGTGCTGCTGCCGTACCATCAAAAAGACCTTTACCCGTAGAGGCAACACAAGCTGCACCCATCTCTGTCATACTAGCTGTATGAGTTGGTTCGCTCTCGTTATCAACTATCATATCTCTGATACTTTTAGCAACTGCTTTACCTATCATAGCAGAAGGCATACCGGTTCTTGGTGGTGTTGGATTTATTGGTGTACCATTTGGTGAACTCATCGGTTTTGAGATGAGATGTGGTGGAGCAAACGCTATGCCTATTGCAAAGATATTTTTATATATTGGATTTTGATAATTTCTTGGCCAATCTGCTGCTTTCCACTCCTCATAAGGTTTTGGCGTATAATCAGCATCTACTTTTAAAAATCCATTTGGCGCAAAAATATCACCTGTTATATCATCATCCTCTTTATTATAAGCTTTTAATCCAACCCCTGCAAATGGAGGAATGAGCATCGCAAAATCAAACTCTTCAACACCGATTGAACCATCAAGAAGTTCATAATGCGCTTTACCTTTTTCAACTTTACTAACATGCGCACCTATAATCCAGCCAACATCTCTCTCTGAGTATATAGACTCTGCAAATAGTTTACTAGAAGCTGCATAACCTCCTCTTTTTATATGTAAACCACCTATCCCAAAATCTCCAAGGAAAGATTCATTTGATATCCATGTGATATCAGCAAGATCTCTAACACCAGCTTTTGCAAGTGTAAACTCTACATTAAAGATATATTCAAATGCTGCACCTTGACAAGTACATAATCCATGACCTGTACCTATGAGAAACTTTTGCCTTTGTCCGTTTTTCATCTTTTGTATACAAGCTTGAAGCTCTTGATTTGCGTGTACAGCGTGATCTGGTGTACATACTGATACTGTGTTTCCAGTCTCAGGTCCTAAACCTTCAGTTGCTGCAAAGTTTAGTTTTGGACCGGTTGCATTGATTAGATAGTCATAAGTTATATCTTCTGTCTCACCTGTTTTTGAAGGATCTGTATACTCTATAGTAATGTATGGCTTATCTTCACTGTTTCCACCTTGAGGGTGGATGGAGATTGCCTTGGCTTGTTTAAAAATTGCACCTACTTTTTCATAAACTGGTGCTAAATCAAATGTGACATCCTCTTTTGTCATTTCACCAACACCCACCCAGATATTTGATGGTATCCAGTTCCATTTGCTGTTTGGTGTGACAACTACAACCTCATGCTCTTTTCCAATCCAATTTTGTAAAAAAGAGGCTGCTGTATGCCCTGAAACACCTGCACCCATAATCACTACTCTAGCCATATAGACTCCTTTAATTAAAGATATTGTACATTATATAGTATATATCATTAAAAAAAGTTTAATTTTACAGTAGCGTATTATAATTAATTATTATAATTGTCCTTGAAAGATACATATCGTTTTGCAGAGGCATACAACTCTTTGATCTCTTTGTCATTTAGTTCTCGTATAACTTTTGCAGGAGACCCCATGATAAGGCTTCTTGGTGGAAAAATCTTGTTTTTAGTGACTAAGCTACCAGCACCAACTATGGACTCTTCACTTATTATTGCACCATCTAAGATTGTAGCGCTCATTCCTATTAGACAACCATTTTTGATAGTGCAGCCGTGTAACATTACTCTATGTCCAATTGTAACATCATCACCTATGATTGTTGGATTGCCATCGCTTTTATCCTCTTTTTTATAGTGAGTAACATGCACCATGCTAAGATCTTGTACACTTACACGATCTCCAATAACTATCTTATGTACATCACCTCTTATGACTGTACCAAACCAGATTGAGCAATCTTCTCCTAGTGTTACATCTCCGATAATATCAGCACTTGGCGCAATCCAACTCTTTTTTCCAATTTTTGGAGATAAGTTTTTATAATTTAAAATCATTTGAATATCTTCTTTATTTTTGATGTTGTTCTTCTGTTATTTGCTTTATATATAGTGTTAACATAGTCTTCAAGGTATTTTTGGGAGTTGATCTGTTTTTGATCTTTATCTTTGATAACCTCTTTATATGTACCGTCATTTTGTAGCTCCCATGAGAG
>CAYUSV010000040.1:3468-15837 GCA_964447385.1 uncultured Campylobacterales bacterium
ATAGAAGCTTTGTAGAGTGCTTTGATGATATCGGTATCAACTAGTGAGTTCATTTTGGCGGTAATTCGCCCATCAGATTTTTTTTCTCTCTCTCTTTTTATCATATCTAATAGTGACTCTTTCATCTGTAGTGGAGACATTTTTAGATTGTTTAGTTTTTTGTTTTTTGAAAAACCTGTTAAAATATGAAAAAATGTAATTGTATCTGCACGAAATTGTGATTTTGATGTAAAATAACTTATATCGGTGTAGATTTTTGCTGTTGTTTCATTGTAGTTTCCGGTTGAAAAGTGAAGATAGATTTTTAGTTTGTTATCACTTTTTCGGATAATTTGAGTAATTTTAGCATGTACTTTAAAGCCGGGAATCCCATAGATGACATGTGCACCTGACTCTTCAAGTGCTTTTGCCCATATTAGATTATTCTCTTCATCAAACCGAGCTTTTAGCTCAACCATAGCTGTTACCTGTTTGCCATTGTTTGCAGCATCGATAAGTGCTTGAACGATGGGTGAGTTTTTGCCTACACGATAGAGTGTCATACGGATTGAGAGTACTTTTGGATCTTTTGCCGCATCTTGTATAAATTTTACAACCGGATCAAAACTCTCAAATGGTTGCATCGTTAAGATATCTTTACGATCAAGAATTTTAAAGATTGACTCATTTTGGTTTAGCGGAGGTAGTGATTTTGGTTGATGTAAAGGTACATTTAAGTGGGAAAATTTTTTATCTACTATGATATCCCATAAAGCACTAAGATTTAGTGGTATGCTATAGGTATAGATATCTTTTTCATCGATACAAAGATGTGAGATGAGAAACTCTTGTAGCTCTTTGTCACAATCTTCTTCTATCTCAAGCCGTACAAATGCACCTTTTTTTCGTCTTTTCAGACCCTGTTCGAGAATTTCCATAAAGTCATCAGCTTCTTCCTCTTCTATGACGATATCTGCATTTCTAGTCACTCTAAATGTGGCAGTTGCCAATATATCATATCCTGGGAAGATATCATCAGCGTGAGCTCTTACTAAGGACTCAATCGTGATATAGACACCCTCTTTGAGATGTACGAAACGAGGCAGTAGTCTTGGGATTCTTATCATCGCAAATTTATTTTCAACAGCTGCCGTGCTATCTTGGAGTTTTACAGCCAGTGAAAGGCTTAGATTATTTAGTGGGGGAAAAGGGTGTGTGGCATCTACTGCTATTGGTATGATAACTGGAAAGATATTTTCAAAGAAAAAATCATCAGCTTTTTGTTTAAGCTCTTGATTTAAATCGTTATATTTTTGTATGATGAGATTGCTTAGTTTTAGTTCTTCAATAATCTTTTTATAGTTTTTCTCAACTACACTTTTTTCATTTTCGATATATTCACAAATTGCATCTAACTGTTCTTTTGGTGTTAAGTTATCAAATCCTGTTGTATTTACTCTAGCTGAGTATAGCTCTCTAAGTCCTGCTACTCTTATCATGTAAAATTCATCAAGGTTGGTTGAGTAAATTGCAATAAATTTTAATTTTTCCAAAAGAGGGTTTGACTCTTTTTGGCTTTGCGCAAGAACTCTTGAGTTAAATTGAAGCCATGAGAGTTCTCTGTTTGTGTAAAGATTTGAACTGTTTAAATCGACCAATACTCTCTCCTATTACTTATGTACTAGACTTCTTGCAAAACTATAAGTAGCAGTCTACTATTGTGAATAATAATTTGGTGCCTCTTTGGTTATTGTTACATCATGAACATGACTCTCTTTGAGTCCTGCTGAAGTGATTTCAACAAATTCTGCTTTTTCCTGAAAAGTTAGGATATCTTTTGCACCAACATATCCCATAGAAGCTCTAAGACCTCCTATGAGTTGGTGAACTACTGTACTCATTTTGCCTCTATATGGTACCATTCCTTCAATTCCCTCAGGGACTAGCTTATCAGAGGCAGTTCCTTCTTGAAAATATCTGTCTGTACTCCCTTTATTCATAGCTCCGATGCTTCCCATTCCACGATATGTTTTATACTGTCTGCCTTGATAAGTGATAGATTCACCCGGACTCTCTTCTGTCCCTGCTAACAGACTTCCAATCATCACAGCAGAAGCTCCTACTGCCAATGCTTTAGCAACGTCTCCAGAGTATTTGATACCTCCATCAGCAATAACAGGAATATTATATATCGCGCTCTCTTTAGCACAACTCTCAATAGCCGTAATTTGAGGTATACCAACACCTGCAACAATTCTAGTAGTGCAGATACTTCCAGGACCAATTCCTACTTTTACAGCGTCAGCACCAGCCTCTGCCAATGCTTTCACAGCTTCTGGTGTTGCAACATTTCCTGCGATAATCTCAATTTTAAATTTGCTCTTAATATCTTTAACTGTATCGATTATCCCTTTTGAGTGTCCGTGAGCAGAATCTAAAACCAATACATCAACACCAGCTTCAATCAGCGCTCGTGCCCTATCAATTTGTCCTACACCAATAGCAGCTCCAACTCCAAGCCTTCCATATTCGTCTTTATATGAGTTTGGAAATTCACGTCTTTTTTTTAGATCTTTAATTGTGATAAGTCCAGCGAGTGTTCCATCTTTGTGGATAAGAGGTAGTTTTTCAATTTTATGTTGTTGAAAAATAAGCTCTGCATCATCTAAAGATATACCATGCGGGGCTGTAATAAGTGGAGCTTTTGTCATAAGATCTTCAACTTTTTGGCTAAAATCAGTCTCAAATCTAAGATCTCTATTTGTTAAAATACCTACTAATTGGTTATTGTCATTGACTACTGGGAAACCAGATATTCGATACTCAATCATCAGATTATTAGCATCAGCGATAGTAGAGTAGGGCTTTAGATGTATAGGTTCGTTTATGATGCCACTTTCACTCTTTTTTACTCGACTTACCTCTTTTGCCTGAGTTTGGATATCCATATTTTTATGAATTATACCGATTCCCCCAAGTCTTGCCATCTTTATAGCAGCTGAGTGTTCAGTGACCGTATCCATAGCAGCTGATACTATAGGAATATTCAGTAATATATTTTTTGTAAGTTTAGATTTTATCTCTACCTCTTTTGGTAAAACTTCTGAATAGCCCGGTATTAGTAAAACATCCTCAAATGTCAATGCTTTTTGTCTGATCTTCATCTACTACCTTTTTTTTATTTCAAAATATTTTCTAAACTAAAAGCACCGTCAAATAGAGTCTGCTCATCAAACACCTTTGCGATAAATTGACCACCTATTGGTAAATTGTTTTCACTTTTTCCTATTGGGATTGAGATTGCAGGTAGACCTGCTAAATTAATCGCAATCGTATATATATCGCTTAGATACATCTCTAAAGGATCTTTTTTGCTACCAAACTCAAACGCTGTAGTAGGAGCAACGGGTGTAAAGATAAGATCAGCCTCTTTAAAAATATTCTCAAATTGTTCTTTTATAAGGTGTCTAGCTTTTTGTGCTTTGATGTAGTATGCATCATAATATCCACTACTTAGTACAAAAGTACCAAGTAATATTCTTCGTTTGACTTCATCTCCAAAGCCTTCACTTCTTGTTTTTATGTACATCTCTTTGAGTGTTTTTGTATCGGCTCTATTTCCATATCTCACGCCATCATATCTGCTAAAGTTTGCACTAGCTTCTGCCGCTGCTACTATATAATAAGCTGCGATATCATATTTTGAATTGATCATGTTTTTGTAGATGATCTTGTGTCCTGCCTCTTCTAAAGCTTTGATAGAGTTTTTGATAGAAGCGCTTACTTCATCTGATGCCTCTTGGAGATAATTTTCAATAACTGCAATAGTGAGTTTTTTATCCTTATCAAGAGAGTCACTTACTCTTTTGTGTTCAATATTTAAGCTAGTTGAATCTTTTGGCTCATGACCTGCTAATATATCATAAAGTATTGCTGCATCTTCTACATTTTGAGTTATTGGACCTATCTGGTCGAGTGAGCTTGAGTATGCAGATAATCCATATCGACTCACTTTTCCATAAGTTGGTTTCATGCCAACACATCCACAAAATGAAGCAGGCTGTCTGATACTTCCTCCCGTATCACTTCCTAGTGCTGCAATAGCTAATCCAGCTCCCACAGCTGCTGCACTTCCTCCGCTACTACCTCCTGGTACGCACTCTGGGTTGTGTGGGTTTAAGGTTTTACCGTAAAATGATGTTTCTGTGGAGCTTCCCATAGCAAACTCATCCATGTTAGTTCTTCCAAATGGTGCTAAATTAGAAGATAGCATCTTATCGATTACCGTGGCATTGTATGGAGCAACATACCCTTGTAGGATATTTGAAGCACATGTGATACTCCAACCTTCTACCTGAATATTGTCTTTTACAGCTATTGGAATACCAGTGCCATATTCACTAATTTGTGAGTCTGTAAGTTGTTCGATATATGCACCTATTTGGCTATTGTCTTTAATCTTTTTAGCTAAATCCTGTCTTAAGTTTATGATCTCTTCAGGTGAGAGTTGTAAAGCTTCTTTGAGTGTAATCACTATTTCCCCTATACAGTTAGTAAATTTTATCTATTTTATCTAATTTTTTATAAAAGTTTTTAATTGCTAATTTTCTGTCTAAGAGTGTGGATTTAAGGTAAATTATAGACTTAATATGTATAATAAAATTTAAAAAAAGATAAATATATTATATTAATTAAATATATTTAATTTTTGTATTTAAATAACAATAATTAGGAGAAATTATAGATGAAAATAGGTAAATTTAAAGCTCTGACTTTGATGTCAGTTGTGGTGAGCGCAGTTCTTGTGAGTGGTTGTGGAGATACAAAAAAAATAACGGATGATACAGATAGCCCAATCGTAGATACAACGGCTCCTATAATTACTAATACTTCATATACATTTACTCTTGAAGAAAATAATGTTAGTACAATTCCTCTTATGAGTGATGATTCGTCTGCAGCATTTAGTGAAAATAGTGATAAAGCTATTATCAATGGTACTAATTTAGAGTTTACAGCTCCAGCTTATGTTGATGGAGATACAAATAGTTACATAGTTTCGGTAACTGCAACAGATGGTACTAATTCATCTTCAAAAGATTTTACATTTACAGTTACAAAAGAAGTTGTAGCGGATAACTACGATGCAAATGCCTCTTATGTAGCAATTACCGGGGATAAAACTTTTACAAATGATGGCGGTAATTTGAGAGGTCCATCGGGGCTTCTTTGGAAAAATGAAGGCACAGAAGTTATGACTTATACCGAAGCTCAGGCACATTGTAGTAATTCTTGGAGAGTTCCTAAGAAAAATGAACTATTAAATCTTCTTAATTATGATAAAGGTAGTGCCGCTAATGATGCCTCTTTAATAGATGATGATTTTAATGAAGTCATTAATGCTAATTTAAGTGAAGCATGGGTTTTAGGTGGATATACAGTAAACTATTTTGCAGGTACAGCATCGCAGGGTATTAGTAATGATGAACATAGTGTATTATGTGTTTCAGGGACATCGGCAGATGTTGCACCTAATTTATCAAATTCAGATCCTGTACAAGATAGTAGAACTAATTTGGAGTGGAAAATTGTAGGTCCACAATCTGGTAAAACTGTTGCAGATGCTACTACTGAATGTGCAAGTTTTGGGCGTTTACCGACAATTAATGAGTTAAGATCTGTTATTGGAAGTAATAATAAAATTGAGTATATCGTTGCTCCTGATTTTAATCTCTCTCTTTGGTCATCTACAGAGTTTAAAAATGATGCAAGTGCAATTACTAAATATTACAGAGTTAATTTTGGTTCAGGTACTAATCTTATCACTGCTGATGATGATAACCAAACACATCGTGTAACTTGTGTAAGAGATTTTTAAGAGTAGAGGTTAAAAGTCCATAAATTACAATTATGGACTTAGACAGCTACTTATCTCCTATTACCTTATTTTAATTCTCTAATTTGTTACCATTTGTAACTATTTAAAATAAAACATCAAATTTATTCAAAAAAACCTTAAGTAAATAAAATTATCTAAAATTAAAATATTATTGATTTAAATTTTAGTAAAGTTTATTAGTTTTTAAAAAAGATAGAAATTTTTTCATATAAAATAAAATTATTTAAATATTTTTATTTTACTACTATGATTTTACGAATAAAAATAAAATTTAAAAAATCCGATATGTTGTTTAAAGACAATAATAAGGATTAACATATGAAAAACATAACTAAACTATTACCATTTTTAATCGCTTTGATATTTATATCATTTTTAAGCGGATGTGGTGGTTCAAATACAAAGAGTTCACGAGCATTACTTGCATTGACGCTAGATGAACCGATAACAGATACTTTAGCAGTTTCACAAAATGATGTTGTATCTATAGCAAATCGTCCTCCACAAGCTTTGGGGCAAAGTTTTAGGATAAATAGCGGTGTTGAGTATTTAGGACAATTAAAAGTAAGTGATGAAGATGGTGATAGTTTAACATTTACTATAGTTAACGAACCTACAAATGGTATACTTTCACTAAATGAAAATGGTACTTTTAAATATGTTAGTAGTGAAGTAGGAGTAGATAGTTTTAGTTTTTATGTAAGTGATGGTGTTTTACAAAGCCAAGAGCAGATTGTAGATATAACACTCTCACAAGATGATATAGATGTACCAAGTACACCTTTGAATTTAATTGCTATAAGAGTAGATCAGACTACAGCTAAATTACAATGGCAAGATAACTCTGATGATGAGGTATTATTTGCTATTTTAGATGAAAGTTACAATCTTTTGCAAGTTGTAGATGCAGAT
The DNA here is from genome assembly GCA_964447385.1 of uncultured Campylobacterales bacterium. Lineage (GTDB taxonomy): Bacteria > Campylobacterota > Campylobacteria > Campylobacterales > QNZT01 > SZUA-1433. The sequence goes on from CAYUSV010000040.1 coordinate 10,259, forward strand.
ATAAATGAGACAACTATTACCGGGCTTGATCCTACTGTAGATTATACTTTTATACTTAAATCTCGTAATAGTGCAGGGCATATAGACTCAGCACAGACTACTCTCTTAAAAGTAAGTGGACAGGATGCCTTAATAAATGTAGGAACAATTGTAGGGACTGTTAAAGATCTCTCAGCCGGTAAAAGTCCATTAGTAGGCGCGACTGTATCTATCTATGTGGGAGATAAGTTTTTAAAAGCTGTTGTTACTGATATAGATGGTAATTTTATTTTAGAAGATATATCTTCTCTTGTAGCTCATAAAATTGTCGTCTCAAAAGATGGGTATTTGGATGGTGTATATTATGATATTCTGGCAATTGCCAATGATACAGTAATCTTAGATACGATTTTACAGGTAAAAGTTGATCAATCTGGAATAGGGCGTGTAAGTGGCAAGATCACCAATGCTATTGATGGTGTTGGTATTGATGCTTTGCTTTTAAATGTTAGAAGAGGGATTAATGTAAAATTAGGTGATATAGTTGCCATGACAACAACCGATGGTAATGGGTATTATGATTTTTCAGAGTTGAGTGCTGGGAATTACACGCTAGAGGTTATTGGTGAAGGTTTTATAACAGGATATTTTACAGTTGTTTCAGTTGGTGAGAAAAATAGTGATAATCAAAATTTTTCAATTACACCGATACTTCTTGATGGAGAGATTAGAGTAGTACTCACTTGGGGAGAGAGTCCAAAAGATTTAGATAGCCATCTAACTGGACCTCTTGAAAATAGTGATGAGAGGTTTCATGTCTCTTTTAGAGCAAAAGGTAGTCAAGTTACTAGCCCTTATAGTTTTTTAGATCTTGATGATACAATCAAGTATGGACCTGAGACTATAACGATAAAAAAGCAGAAAGAGGGTGTTTATCGTTACTCTGTTTTGGATTATACAAATGCAAGATCAAGTGTTAGTAGTGCACTTGGTAACTCTGGCGCAAAAGTCAAAGTTTATAAAGGTTCAAATTTGATCCAAACTTTTAATGTACCAAATCAAGAGGGAGTATTTTGGGCAGTTTTTGATATTGTAGGAGATGAGATAGTTCCTATCAATAGAGTACAATATGTAAAAGAGTATGATCCAGTGGATTAGAAGATAGAGCTATTTAACCAATCCAGATACTCTTTTGAGCCATCTGTGATTGGTATCTCTATGATTTGAGCTAAATCATAGCTATGATTCTCTTTGATAAGTTTTTCTATTCTTTTAAAGTGTGATTTTTTACTCTTTATCATCAATCTAAACTCTCTATCTTTGTGGAGTTTTTGATCCCACATGTAGTAGCTTTTTATCTTATTTATCTGTACACATTTGGTTAAGTTATTTTCTATAAGCAAAGAGGCTAAGGCTTTTGCCTCTTTTTTTGTAGGACAAGTTGTAACAATGATGCTATTTTGCATTTGCATATTTTTTAACAAGATATATACCAACAGCAGTAGCTAAAAGAATCAGACCAATAGCGAAAAATACAAAACTAAGTTCAACAGGCTTTGAGAGATCTACCATCAGCTTACAACCTCACGACATCTTTGGCATAAGCTCTGTTCATCTTTGCTTCTATATTTCCAACATCTTGGACATTTTGCTTTGTTGCCTAAAAGAATTTTAAACTCATCCCCAGCTACTTCAAAACTTGCTAGTTCACCCTCTTCATCATGGGAGATGACTTTACTAACTGTAAACCAATCCTCTCTATCAACTCTCTCTAACTTTTGGATAGTTTTTGACTCTGTAAATATTACTAACTCTAAAGTCGCTTTTATCTTTTTATCTTTTTTTAGTATATCTACAGCTTCAAAAAACTTCTCTCTAGCCTCTATCATGTAAGCTTGGTCAAAATCAACTTCAACACTTTGCAGTGGTGTATATAAGATGTCAAAAACATCATCTACATCATCTTTGATAACCGTAGGCGCAAATTCTAAAACTTCATCAACTGTGTATGTTAAAACAGGTGCTAAGAGAGATAACATACCTTTTGTGATGATTGCCATCGCACTTTGCGCTGACCTTCTGATATGATCATTCTTTGCGTTGCAGTAAAGACGATCTTTTGAGATATCCATGTGGATTCCGCTTAACTCTACGGTGATAAAATGGTTTAGTAGTGAGAGCCCTTTTGAAAATTCATAAATTTTGAAATACTCCTGTGTTTTGTCAAAAACCTCTTTTGCTTTTGTAACAATCCACTTGTCAATTATACCAAGCTCACAAACTGGCATGATAGTCTCTAAATCATCTACATTTGCAAGTAAAAAACGGATAGTATTTCTCGTCTTTCGATACTGTTCAGATATCTGTTTTAAGATATCATCGCTAATTTTTTGATCCCCTAAAAAATCTACCATGCCAACCCAAAGACGTAATATCTCAACGCCATATTTTTTACTCACATAATCTGGAGCGATGACATTTCCTTTGGATTTGCTCATCTTTTTACCATTGGCATCATTTGTAAAGCCGTGAGTGATGAGGTTTTTATAAGGAGCTTTACCATTTATAGCACAGCTAACAAGTAGCGAGGTTTGAAACCAACCACGATGCTGATCGCTACCCTCTAGGTAAACATCTGCCGGATAACTCCCCGCATCATACTCTCTTGATTTTAAAACCGCACTCCATGTAGAGCCACTATCAAACCATACATCCAATATATCAGTCACTTTTTCTAAGTTTTTAGCATCATATCCGCTACCGGGATACAAAAGCTCTTCTATTGGCATATCAAACCAGACATCTGTACCTTTTTGTTCAAAAATCATCGCCAAAAAGTTTAAGACTTTCTCATCCATCACAACTTCGCCTGTAGTTTTATCTCTAAAAAATGCGATAGGCACTCCCCAATCTCTCTGTCTTGATACACACCAATCTGGTCTACCCTCAACCATAGAGCTTAGGCGATTTTTTGAAGTTGGTGGGTAAAAGTTGATACCCTCCATCTCACTTAGGGCATTTTCTCTAAGTGTTTTTTCACCTTTTTTCTCATCCATTGTTATAAACCACTGATTTGTCGCTCTATAGATAACAGGCTTGTGAGTTCTCCAACAAAATGGATATGGGTGTCTAAACTTTGATACTTTCAAAAGAGCACTATCTAAAAGTTCTAAAATTGGTTCGTTTGATTTGAATATATGTTTACCTACAAAATTTTCAGGATTTGGTAAAAGCTTCTTCTTAACTACGCTCTCATCAAACAACCCCCCATCATCAACAGGCATGATGACTTCAAGGTCATACTTTAACCCTATACGGTAATCATCCTCTCCATGTCCTGGAGCTGTATGTACGCAACCACTACCGCCATCTGTAAGGACATGATCACCTAAAAGTATCTGCGATCTTCTATCATTTAGTGGGTTTGTAGCAAAAAGGTTTTCGATAATCTCACCCTTAAATGTCTGTGCGATATCACCGCTAAAAACCTCCTCTTTTATCATATCATCATATCTTGGTTTTGCTACGATATATCCGTCGGTGGTTAAGACATAATCCTCGTCAGGATTTAGTGAAATTCCTACATTTGAGGGAAGTGTCCATGGTGTGGTTGTCCAGATAACTATGCTAGCTTTAGATACTCCTAACTTTGCTAATGCTTCATCTTCAAGAGCAAATGCAACATATATAGAGTAATCCTCTTTATCTTCATACTCAACCTCTGCCTCTGCCAAAGCAGTTTTTGCCGACCATGACCAGTAGACAGGTTTGCTTCTTTGTATCAAAAGTCCCTCTTTTGCAATTGCACAAAGAGTTCTAAATATATCTGCTTCAAATTTATACTTCATTGTCAAATAGGGATTATCCCAATCAGCTACAATACCCAAAGCTTTAAAATCCTCTTTTTGGATGTTTACAAATTTTTCAGCGTGTTGACGACATAATCTTCTTATGGTAGCTTTTGGTAGGGTCTCTTTTTTTTCACTCCCAAGCTTCTTCTCAACCTGTTGTTCAATTGGTAATCCATGACAATCCCAACCAGGAACAAAACGGATATCATCACCAAAAAAGTAGTGACTTTTTACGATGATATCTTTTAAGATTTTATTTAGAGCGTGTCCTATGTGGATATTTCCATTTGCATATGGCGGACCGTCATGCAGTGTAAAAGATGGCGCATTTTTACGATTTTTTTTCATTTTTGCATAGACATCTTTTGTCTCAAACCACTCTTTATATCTTTTTGGCTCATTTTGCGGTAGATTTCCCCTCATCGGAAAATCTGTCTTTGGTAAAAGTAGACTGTTTTTATAATCCATGAAACTTCTCACTCTATTAATAAATTTGGGCGATTATAGCTAAAAAGCCCTTATGCGATATAATAGCACCTATGAAAAATGCACTTATAATAGTCGGCAGATATCTAAAGTATAATTATGCTTTTATAGAGTACTTAAAAAGAGAAGCAGCAAAAAGTCTTGGATGCGTTGAGTTGATATGCTTTATTGATAAGAGTGATAACGATATTTTTAGAGTCATAGAAGATGCAACTAAAAGTTATGAAAATATCATAATCGCAACTGAGAATGGTTTTAATTTAGTCGGTAGAGTGTTATCAACATTGACAGAGGACAATTTAACATACAAAAAAGAGATGTTAGTCCCTTCTAAAGCGTTGGAGCTTGTGGCTGATAGTTACAAGATAAAATGTAAAAAGAGTTTGGTTAATATACTACAAATTGATGTGTTAAATTCACTTCCTAAAATATTATTAGAGTGTAAAACAAAAAGAGTATCTTTTTTATTTTTTAAACACGGAGAGCAAAAAGCTGAATTATTAAGATTTATAACTCTTTTTGAGTATGAGTTTGACTATACATGTATGATAGAGGGTCTTGGATTTTACAATCTCTATGTAAAAAGTAACGAAAAAATAGAGAAATTTTTAAAAAAAATATCAGAGCATTTTAAAGACTCTATACTTATCACCGATGATTTATCATCACTAATAGTACAAAGACTTATTGAGGGTGGCAAGACGATAACTTGCGCGGAGAGTTGTACCGGTGGGTTGATAGTGAGTGAACTTGTAAAAAATAGTGGAGTTTCTGCTGTGTTAAAGGGAAGTGTTGTAACTTATGCCAATGAGAGTAAAACTAAACTAATAGGAGTAAAAGAGCAGACTTTACAAAGATATGGTGCGGTGAGTCGCCAATGTTTACATCAGATGCTTGATGGTGTGTTGGAGAGTTTTGATGCAGATTTTGCAATTGCTGTGAGTGGGGTAGCAGGACCTGATGGAGGAAGCAGAGAAAAACCAGTAGGTACTGTATATGTTGGAGTAAAAACAAGAGAAAATGTCATAATTATCAAAAAATTAAGATTAAAAGGAGATAGACAACAGATACAGCAAAGTACGGTTTTATGGGTGTTTAAACTCCTTGTGGAGAGTGATAAAAAACTTTTTTTCAAAATTATGCCATTTTCTCTTGACAAGTAAGAAATTTTTGTATATAATTTCACCTCACTTGTCAAGCAGATAAGCGAAAATGACTTGTTAGCTCAGCCGGTAGAGCATCTCCCTTTTAAGGAGGTGGCCG
>CAYUSV010000041.1:0-3799 GCA_964447385.1 uncultured Campylobacterales bacterium
TGCTATTTCTTTGGCTTTACCATTTGATGGTGGTAGATTTTGTACAGCTGAGGCACTTGAAAACTTAACTGTTGCATCTGACTTTCGAACTACAGATTTTGCAAACAACTATGGTGTACTTATAGCTGATGGACCACTAGCTGGTGTAACTGCAAGAGCTATTTTTGTAGTTGGTAAAGATGGTAAAGTAGTTTACAAACAACTTGTTCCAGAAATCACTGCAGAGCCAGAGTACGAAGAGGCATTAGAAGCTGTAAAAGCTGCTGTTTAATTAATTTAAGAGGGGGACTCTATCCCTTCTTAATCGTTCTAAACTTATATTCACTCCACAATCTTAAACTCCCTCTTTTACACACTCTTTACACAAACAAGTGTTATAATTCGCCTTACTTCATTAAAAAGGAAAATTATGAAATTAATCAACATTATGACCAGTACACTACTGGTATTAGGATTATCAACTGTAGCATATGCTGAGATGGGAAAATGTGGTGCAGGAAAGTGTGGCACAGGCATGGAGATGAAAGGTGATTTTGCAACAAATAAAGCAATGATGTTAAAACGGATCAACAAAATGAAATCATGTATTGAAGCTAGTAAAAGCAAAAATGATATTAAAACTTGCAAAATGGAAATGATGCAAAAGGGTGACGCAAAAAGTGATAATAAATCAATGAAATGTGGCGCTGGAAAATGTGGAAACGGAAAGTAAAATAATAGAGTATGGTAAAATACCATACTCTATGAAATTTCTGTTTCTTTCTCCAAAGCCGGCTCTTTTTTAAACAACAGCTCAACCTCTAAAACTTTTTTTCTATTTGCTTTTATAACTCTTAGTACATACTCTGGATTTTTTATCTTGTCGTTCACTTTTGGAATTTTACCAAAATATGAACTTAAAAAACCATTGAGATTTGTAAAGTCTTCAAGAGATTGATCTATATTTAAATCAAATTCAGTATTTAGAGTCTCTATATCTATATTGGCTTGTATATGGTAAATTGTGTCTGAAATTTTTGTGATGAAATTCTCTTCTACTTTATCAAACTCATCTATTATCTCTCCCACTAACTCTTCTATGATATCTTCTAGCGTTACAATTCCTGTAAAATCTCCATGCTCATTTACGATAGCCGCCATATGTGATTTTTCCATTTTTAATCTCTCTTGAAGTGAAAAAATCTTCATAGTCTCCGGTGCATAAAAAACCGGTCTTAAGATCTTAGAAATTGCGAATTTTTTCTCATTGCTGTAATATCTAAAGAGATCTTTTACATTTATCATACCAATAATTTCATTGTTTTTTGAGATCGGAAATCTTGTAAATCCAGTTTTTTGTGTTGTCTCTACAATTTCATCCATTGTTGAAAAAAGATCTAATACCGTTGTCTCATTTTTTGGTATCATAATAGAGTAAGCTTCGATATTGTCCATCTTAAAAACATTTTTTATCACATCTCTCTCATACGAGTTTATACTTCCCTCTTGCATCCCCAAAGTTGCCATCTCTTTTATCTCACCTTCAGAGATTGAGTTTATATCACCTTTTGTGATAAAAAAACTAGCAATTGTATTTAAGATATATACAACAGGTGAAAACAAAGATGAGAAAAATATGAGTGGTTTAGAAACTATTAATGAAACCCCAAGAGAGTGTTTTTCTCCATAAATCTTTGGTATAATTTCGGCAAACATAATGATTAAAAATGTCAATAAAGCAGAAACTGCTCCCAGATAGAGCTCTCCAAAGATATCTACTGCAATAACACCAACATATATACTTCCAACAATATTTACTATGTTATTTATCACAACAATTGTAGCGATATACTTTTGTAAATTCTCTTTTATCTTGAGTAACGCCTGTGCTCTTGCGTCATTAGCATCTAATTTTGCAATCTCTTTTGATTTAGTGTAGGAAACGGAGAGGAGTGCAGCTTCTGACCCTGAAACAATTGCACTTACAATAACAATTGCTAATATTAAAATAGCGAAGAAAATTATATCCATATTAGTTAAAAATTTACCTTTTTGTACAATTGTATCTAAATTAAACTCAAAAGGATTTTAATTCTATATTCTCTAGTAAATAAGAGGATTCCTTAAGCTTCATTTTTTTCTAAAATTTTAAGATATTTTTTTGCTTTTATCTGTTTACCTTTATAGATCACATGTGTAGCAATTTTTCGTTTGCACATCTCTTTGGCATCCATCCAGTAATCTTGTCCTATAAGCATATTTTCAAACTCCTGAGGTGTTAAAAAACCTTTTTCTACAACCAAATATTTAAAAAATCTTATCAAATCTTTATCTGTATGCTCAACTCTAGAGACTATTTCACCACCTTTGCCTCTATAACCTGATGAGTAGTTATGAAACATAATATCAGAGTAAGGATATATAACACGCCGTTTTGCCATACAAAATATAAGTGCGGCCATAGAATATCCACGATTGTCAAGATAAGCAATACAACGGTTGTGAAATTTCTCTTGCAAAAGATTATAAAACTGTTTGCCTTCATTAACAAGTCCACCATCAGAATTGATGCGAAGCTCTAATTTATCATCTTTTGATGCACCCCTAAGCTCATTCAATACTCCATGAAGACCTCGTTTAAATTCACTTAGCTTCTCAACATAGACTGTGAAAATTCGATATTTTGGCTCAATTTGATAAGTTTTTTTATCTCTATTAAGAAGTTTTTTCTGCTCTGGAATATGTTTAACAAATAGTGTATGTTCGGTGCTACTTATATCACTACTTTTTTTACTCTCCACACAAACTCCTTTTGTTTTATAATATTGTACATAAAAAAAGATAAAACTTATAAGATTTTTAATTATTTTTTGTAAATAATATTTAGATAATAATATTTATTTTTATCGTAAGCCAAGTGGCTTACGACTGTTTTTATCTAAAATTAGCGAACGGATTGTCGATAATTTTCTTTCTACTAGCAACATATGGAATAATCGCCGCATGTCTAGCTCTTTTGATTGCAGCCTCAACGATTTCTTGATGCTTTTTACAATTACCTGTTAACCTTCTTGGCATGATTTTGTATCTCTCAGAGAGAGAAAACTTAAAAGCGCTTGGATCTTTATAATCCAAAAACTCAACTTTCCCTTCACAATATCTGCAATATTTTTTTGAATATCTTCTTCTTTCTGCCATATCTATTTCCTCACTTTACTTTATTAATTTCTAAAATGGTATCTCATCATCGTTTATATCGATTTCAGGAATACTGTTTTGTTTGCTGTTTGTCTGTGTAGTTGTCGGTGGTGGGTTGTAACTATTTGGTTGCGCACTTGGTACAGTGTTTTCAGAACTACTCGGTGGATTTTGATTATATCCACCTTCACTATTACCCAGCATCTGCATATTATCTACAGTTATCGAATGTTTGCTTCTTTTGCCACCATTTTGATCTGTCCAACTGTCAAATTTTAATCTACCTTCAATCAACACTTTTGAACCTTTTCTCAAATACTGATTTGCAACCTCTGCAGTTCTTCCAAAAAAAGTAATATCTACAAAGCATACTTCCTCTTTTTGTTCACCATTTGCAGATTTAAATTTTCTATTTACAGCAAGACCAGAACTACCAATAGCAGTACCACTTGGCGCATATCTAAGCTCTAAATCTCTTGTTAAGTTACCCATCATAATTACTTTATTGAACATTTTGTGCCCTTAGTTATTCTGCTTTTTCTTGTGGTGTATCCTCTTTTTGTGCTACCTCTTCTTTAACTGGTTCTTCAACTTTCTCAGTTGGTTTTACTTCTTCTTTAAC
>CAYUSV010000041.1:3899-15791 GCA_964447385.1 uncultured Campylobacterales bacterium
GGTTCTTCAACTTTCTCAGTTGGTTTTACTTCCTCTTTTGTAGCTCTTGACTCTTTTTTCTCTTGTGTTGCTTTTGCCATTTTTTCCCACTGAGCGATCTCTTTTTTACTATCAAATTTTACATTTAAAAATCGAATAATCTCTTCAGTAAGTCTAAGATTTCTTAAAATCTCTTCAAGTGAACTTGGAGGTGCAGTATAGTAGAGTACAAAATAGTGCCCTCTCTCAAACTTTTCAATCTCATAGGCTAATTTTCTAACACCCATATCTTTTACAGATTTTATTTCACAGCCGTTATTTTCCATAACACCTTTGATAAAATCAAACTTTACCTTCACCTCTTCTTCTGTAAGTGTAGGTTTTACTACAAATAGTAGTTCATAATGTTTCATATTTTCTCCTTGTGGGTTTCAAGCTCTTTTTTAATCAAAAAAAGAGCAAGGCTCTAACTCAAATTTTAGTTAGAGGTCGCGATTTTAGCAATGTGTTACTTAAAAAGAGATTTATTTGATAAATTTCATCTCTTTAAGTATCAAAATAGCTGTATTCATACTACCTACAAATTTTGTCTCTTTATGCGGAACTAAAACTCCATTTTCTGGTTTATAATCTTCATAACGAGTCAAAAATTCCATCTGCTGTGGACCCATCTGAAGTCTTCCTATTACCTTCTCTATGAGATAACTCTTTTTAGAAACGATGTACTCTACATTTAACTGACCACTTTTTAAAGTAAATATATACTGATTACTATTTTGTGAAACAGTCAATTCTTTCACTCTATTTTTAAGCTCCAAAGGATGATAAAGTCTCATCAACTGAAGTCTCATAGCATCCAACATCGGACCTTTAGCTTTTAGAGTTTTATCTCCATATATTTTAGTACCTTCACCATTATCTAAAATTCTTATTTCACTTCTATCTGGATATACTATTTCAGTATGAAGATAATTAGGTATCTTAACTCTGCGATTGTCAAAACCGCTCTTATCTGAAGTCATAAACTCTACATTCCAAATCTGTTTATAATTGTTTAATGCTAAAAGTTTATCCTCTCCTCCATATGTTTTTATCATTTTCTGTAAAATAGCCCCATTATCTAACTCTTTAGCATAAGTTGTTGTTGTTAAAAACAGTGTTACCAATAACATCAATACAATTTTTCTCATTTTTTTCCTTCTTAAATTAATCTGTTTTACCCGTCATTTTCATAAAAATTTTCATAAAACCAACTGCAATAAAACCAATGATAAGCCCAATAAAAAGATCTCTTAGCATAGATGGCAAAAACTCTAAAAATTCGCCTATTTGATGAACATTATGTGTATATATCCCTCCTGCCACCAAAAGCATAGCCAAAGTCCCAATAACAGTTAAAGACCTGATAACTTTTGGCAAAGCTTTGATAAGCATCGTACCTACATTATTTGCAATTTTACTCTTGCCTCCATCTATCTCTAAAAGTCTATATCCCAAATCATCCATCCTAACAATTAACGCGACTATACCATAAACACCGATAGTAGCCACTATAGCGATAATAGAAACAACAGCAATTTGAACTAACATAGATTTATCTAAAACAGTCCCAAGAGCGATAATAATAATCTCTATAGACAAAATAAAATCTGTTGTAATAGCAGACTTTATTTTACTGCGTTCATGCTTTAAAATCTCTTCTTTAGATAAAGTTAGAGGCAATCTATCTTTTATTTTTTTAGGTGGATTAAAATACTCATAAATCTTCTCAGCTCCCTCATAAGCTAGATAAATTCCACCTATCATAAGTATAGGAATAATGAGCCAACTAGCAAATGCACTCAACAAAAAAATAACTGGCAAAATTATCAATTTATTTATAAAAGAGCCTTTAGTGATAGCCCACAAAACAGGAAGTTCACGAGCTGAAGCAAATCCAGAAGCTTTTTGAGCATTTACAGCTAAATCATCACCTAATATACCTGCAGTTTTTTTAGTAGCAATCTTACTCATAGCGGCTATATCATCTAAAAGCATCGCAACATCATCAAACATTGCAAAAAAACCTGATGCCATATCTATTCCTTTTTTAGAGTTCCTGTAAAACTCTTTTATAAATAACTCTGCAATTTAATCAACACTGAAAATGCAAAACTATTTTTATCCATATTTGTCTCTTTTTTTAATACATACTCAGATTCTAAAAGATGTTTCAAAATCTTTTGATAACTGTGTAAATTAATTTTGATACATTGAGTAGCTCTTTGCTCAGCTAAATTTTGAGGTAGAGGAAAACCCAAAATATCTAATACATCATAACGACCGTGTATCTTAATATAACTATGAAACATAAACAGTTGTACAAAATATGCTTGTAGTGCATTTATTATTTTTATCTCATCAAAAGTTCCGCTATTTAAGAGATTTTGAAGCTCTACTCTTATCTCTTTTCTCTGTAATACGCTATTTATAAAACTATCCATGCTTATCTCACCAAGTCCATAAACATGCCTATCAATATCAGAAGCTAAAATCTTTTTATCTAACACACGAAGTTTAAAAAGTTCATTTACACTAAGTGAAAGATCTTCATTGTGAAGTAAAAACAGATGTTGCAAAGCATAATGGTCAATCTCCAAAGATAACTCATCTGCTTTTTTCCTAAGCATTGCCATAGCATCACCCAAGTGTGGTTTAAAAAAACGGACAAAATCTGCTGATTTTTTTTTGCCAAAACTTTTTGTAAGCTCTTTTGCAGTTTTATCATCTCCACTAAATTGATACAATAGATAACTTGTTGGGCTTTTATGACAAAGATCTACTAAAATATCTAACTCTTTTTTAACTGTCTTTTTACTGTTTCTTATATATAAAATATTTACATCACCAAACAGAGATGGTTGAGCGATAAAATTTTTCGCACTTAAAAAATTGTACTCATCAAAATAGAACGAAAGTACATTCTCTTTATCTCCTAACAGTGGTAAAATTTGACGAACATAAAAATCTGTAAAAAACTCTTCTCCATATAAAAGGAGTGATTTTGGCAAAGAGTTGTTTCTAATCGCAGTATCAAGATGATTTTTATACATCAACAACCTCATACTCAACAACAGTACCTATAATCTTTGCAGTTGTTATATGTGACTCCAAAATCTCTACTTTTACACGAGTAAAAAGTTCTACATCACTATCTATCAAAAAAACTCTTGCACCATTTAAAACACCATCATCAAACTTTGCGATTGATGAGTTTTTACTCTCTATTATAACAGCACTAAAACTCTCTCCTTGATGCTCTTTTGCCCATCTTGCATATTTTCTATCCATATAATCCCAAGCAACTTTTGCACTCTCTCGCTCTAGCTCACTTACCCTTGCAGCAACTATATCGATATTTTTCAGTATATACTCTTGAAGTTTTTTATCTCCCCTTTTAATCGACTTTAAAAGACGGTGAACTATCAAATCACTATATCTTCTAATTGGAGATGTAAAATGTGTGTAGTGTTCAAACCCAAGCCCAAAATGCCCAAGATTTTCATGCCAATATTTAGCCTGTTTTTGCGCTCTTATAATCAATTTATCAACTTCAGATCTTATATCTTTTTCATCTGCACTCTTTTGTAGTGCTTTGATACTCTCATAAATATCTTCTGAAATATCAGCATAAACACCGATAGTTGCCAAATCATCCATCATCTCTTGTATTCGCTCCAAGGATGGCTTATCATGTACTCTAAAAATACCTTTTTCAAAAACATGTGATGCAGCTTTGTTTGCTAATAACATTGCATCTTCGATGAGAGCATGTGAGGGTGTCTCATGTTCCTCTTTGATATCTATTAGATTTTGATTCTCATCTAGTTTCATCGTAAAATCAGATGAGCGAAATTCACACCCATTTTGAAGTCTTAAAACTCTAAATTTTGTTAAAAGTTTATTCAAAGGCAGAAGATACTCCAAAATTATGTCATCAACATCATCTTTTTGAGTAAAATCATCTGCCAAAAAAAGATCAATTTTATCATAAGTGTATCTTCTTTTAGAGTGTATAACCGCTTCAATCATCTCCTCTTTTATAACTTTTAGACTCTTTTGATCTATCGTCATCTTGCAAACGAAAGCTAATCTATCAACACAAGGTTTGAGTGAGCAGATATTTTCACTAAGAGCGCGAGGAAGCATAGGGATACTTTTATGTGGAAAATAGATAGAAAATCCTCTCTCTTTTGCCTCTTTATCAATCTCTCCCATCTGCGAGACATACTCACTTACATCTGCAATTGCTACATATAAAGCACTCTCTTTTTTATCAAAATAGATCGCATCATCAAAATCTTTTGCAGTAGGTGGATCAATAGTACAAAACGGCAAATGGGTCAAATCCACTCTATTGGGATACATGCTCTTAAAAACGCTATCTCCATGACTTTGTGCTTCTTGTTCACATTTTGGAGTAAAAAACTCTTTTTTATCATAAAGAGCAAGTGAAATCTTCTCATCAACTTTAGGATCATCAAGCACCCCTAAAACCTCTACAATAATACCTGTGTAGTTATCAATCTTTAAAACAGTATTCTGAGGCAAATCTTTAAGCGCTTTGTTAGAGGCAGCAAGCTCAATAGGAAGCTCTGTTTTGATGTTAAATCCCAAAACTTGGTTCTCTACAATCTTAGTATAAGCAACTGTCGTTTTAAACTCTCTTTTTAAAATCTCAATCACTTTAGCTTTTGGACGACCGCCTTTTTTAAAAACTCTTTTTGCTAGTACAACATCACCTTTTAAAGCACCATTAAGATCGTAAGGCTCAATCAACAGATCTCTAATTTCTTTTGCTCCAAACTCACTCAAATATCCAGTACCGGTTCTTGTGATATCTACAGTTCCAAAACGATATTTTGAATCGAGTTTATACTCACCCTCTTTTTGTTTAATAGCTTTATGTCGCAACAAATTATCAATCAACTCTTGATCATCATCAGTAATACTATCTTTATCGATCCCATAAGTGATCTTTGTAAGTAACTCTTTTATAATAAACCTTTAAAAAGGTATAGCGGCATCAACAACATCACCTACACCTGAAACTGTATCACCAACTACATCTGGTGTTATCACATTTGTAACAGCGCCAACCGCCTTAAATGGTAAAGATACAACTGTCCCGACAACGCATCCACAAAACAGTAGTGCAAACAAGCTTAAAACGATAATTTGTAATCTCATTATCTACTGCCCCTTTTTTAATTTAAATCCATTCTAACACAAAAAAAGTTTAACCTAAATTAGGATACCTCTAATATAGTTTGTTACTATTTGTAATCATTCAAAATATAGTAAAATATACGAAATATAATAAATAGTTTTAATTTCATATAAAAAAAAACAAACATATTAAACTTAATATTTTTTCATAAAGTACAATAATAATAAATTAGAAAAAATATACATAAAATGTGTATAAAAACTTACTTTTTTACAGTATACTTACACGATACAAAACACCACGCATTTAGGAGATTTTGTGATCAAAAAAGTTATTGTTTTATTAATAATTATCAACATCTCTCTTTTTGCAGATTTTTACTACTCAGGAGGTAAAAAACATACACTTAACCCCTTAAAAACAAAAAGAGCAGTCGATAAAAATACTTCTATACCCTTTAGAACCAATTCAGGAAACATTGTCAAAATCAACAATCAACTAATAGTCTCATTTAAAGACTTAAGTGTACAAAAATCAATAGAAAAGATATATGATCTAAAACTGATACAATCTCTATCAGACACTATGTATCTATATCAGGTAAATAACCCAGCCACAACATCAAAAATCTCAAATAAAATATATGAACAAAAAGGTATAAAGTTTGCTCATCCAAACTTTAAAATAATTAAAAAAACAAGAGCTATCTCAAATGATCCACACGCTGATCTACTATGGCATCTTGAAGATACTTCATATAATAATGCTGATGTAAACATCAAAGAAGCTTGGAAATATACAAAAGGAGCAGGTGTAAAAGTAGCTATATATGATGATGGTATAGACATAAACCATGTTGATTTAAGAGAAAATATTTATGCATATGCAAATTTTAATGATCCAAACACAAATATACCAAATCCTATGTCAGATAGTTGGCATGGTACAGCAACCACCGGCATTTTAGCGGCAAAAGAGAACAATAGAGGTGGCGTAGGCGTAGCCCCAGAGGTAAGCCTATATGCTGTGGGTTATGGAGATACTGTTGCAAAAGATATACAAGCATATAGATGGCTTATGAGTGAAGGTGTGAGTATTATCAACAATAGTTGGGGCACTTATGAACAACTTGATGCATACAATGAAATTTTTAAAGAGTTAGCCACAAAAGGTAGAGATGGCAAAGGAATTATTATCATTTTTGCATCTGGAAACAAAACAAAAGGGAGAGAAAAAAATCTTGATCTGCCAAATATCAATGATGAATCAGAATCACCATTTGTCATCTCCGTTGCAGCGTCTACAAGTTACAATCGTATAGCAAGTTACTCAAACTTTGGAAAAAGTGTTGATTTTACAGCTCCTGGAGGCTCAAATGTAAATGGCATATTTACAACAGATGCAACTGGTGTAGATGGATATAATAGCAGTGATTATAACTATAATTTTATGGGAACTTCAGCTGCCGCACCGATTGTTGCAGGAGTTGCGGCTTTGGTGCTCTCTATAAATCCTGAACTTACAAGAGAAGATGTTATCAAAATTTTGAAACAGACTGCACAAAAACTTGGAGTATTCGATTATGATGAAAATGGTCACAATATTCACTGGGGATATGGAAAAGTTGACGCAGGTCGTGCTGTAAAACTTGCAATGTATAGCAAATCAAATCTTAGAAATTTTGCCCATACTATGTTTAGAGAGTTAACACAATAAACTTTTTTACCCACTTTTAAAGAGTTTTTTTTGTACTATCTATATCATCAATCACATAAGGAGTTTTATGTATAGATTTGCGCCATCTCCAACTGGAGATATGCATATTGGAAATCTTCGAGTTGCACTTTTTAACTATATATGTTCCCAACAATCTGGTGAAAAATTTATAATAAGAATTGAAGATACAGATAAGGAGAGAAATATAGAGGGGAAAGATCAAGAGATTTTAGAGATTTTAGGCTTGTTTCATATCAACTACGATTCACTTATCTATCAAAGTGATAATCTTAAGTTTCACAGACAGTTTGGAAGCAAACTATTGATGAATGATAACGCCTTTTCATGTTTTTGTACACCACAGACTCTTGAAGATAAACGAGAAAAAGCACGAAATGAAAAGATAGCATATAGATATGATGGGGTCTGTAAAAAATTAAATGACCAGCAGGTAATTGAAAATGAAAACCCTTTTGTCATACGCATAAATGAACCAAAAGAGTCAGTGAAGTTTACTGACATTATCAAAGGTGATATGGAGTTTAAACCAAAAGATATTGATGATTTTGTAATTTTAAGAGTTGATAAGACACCAACATATAACTTTGCGTGTGCAGTTGATGACATGTTACACAATATAGGAGTAATAATCAGAGGTGAAGATCACCTCTCAAACACCCCAAAACAAGAGCTAATCCGAAAATACTTAGGATACAGCAAAGATGTAAAATATGCTCATCTACCTATCATTTTAAACGATGCCGGTAAAAAAATGAGCAAACGAGATAACACATCAAGTGTTAAATGGCTACTGCTTGAAGGATTCTTACCAAGTGCAATAACAAACTATCTAATTCTCATCGGAAACAAGACACCAACTGAAATTTTTACACTAAAAGATGCTATAGAGTGGTTTGATATAAAAAAGATATCAAAAGCTCCTGCAAAATTTGATGTAACTAAACTTCGTCAGATAAATCGTGAACATATAAGAGAGCTTGATCCATTAGAACTCTCAAAGTTTTTAGGCTATTCTAGTAGAGATTTAGGCGAATTGGCAAAAGTTTATCTTGAAGAAGCTAGTACAATTAATGAAATAAAAGATAAAATTGATACAATATTTTCAATAAAAACATGTGAAGAATTTAAAGAAGAGTTTGAAATATTAAAAAATGCCTCAAAAGATCTACCCTACTTTAAAGAGTTTGATGAGTTTAAAACACATCTATCAAAAGAGAGTGGATTAAAAGGCAAAAACTTTTTTAAACCTCTTCGTGTTCTTCTTACAGGAAGACAAAGCGGACCAAACTTAAGTAATATCTATCCACACATTAAAAACTATTTAGGAGAAATAATAAAATGATTAACGCACTTACCACAACACTCGACGCAATGCTCGAACTCTACAAATGGATTGTTATAATTTCTGCACTTATAACATGGGTTAATCCAGATCCATCAAATCCAGTTGTTCAAATTTTAAGAAAACTTACTGAACCAGTTTACGCATTTATCAAACGATATATCCCTACATCCATAAGCGGTGTAGACCTTTCACCTATTATCGTTATATTTGCCATCTTCTTTGTACAGCAGCTCCTTAGAAATATTGGTTAATTAATGTTACAAAGAGTAATTAATGTATTGCTCTTTGTATCACTGCTTCCATCTTTAGTATTTTGTCAAAATCTAACACCACAATTTTTCAAAGATAAACCAAGAAGTTTTATCAAAGATTTCTATATTTCACAATTTTTAGATCAAAACATTACAGCCACCGAAGCAAAAGCGTTGATTGGTGATGTTCACAATATGAACTATCGACTTTTTTATAAATTTGCCGACAAAATAGATGACTTTAAAAGAATAAAATATTGTCTTAAACTAGATGCAAAATATTATGTAGGTAAAAGTGCCGATTGTATTGCTATGGGTCTTAGTGGATTTAAGGCTACCAAATTACAACCTAAAACTCTCATAAATATTGCAGATAGTATCAAAAACAGTTATCCACACTTGAGTGATAGATATAAATTAATTGCAACAAAAAGTTTTAAAGCCCTTATGAATGCAAAAGATGAATTAACTCTTAGCACATTCAACTCAGTAGGAAAAGAATTTCGAAGAGCTTATTATAATCACAAAATAGCTCCAACAAAAGTAAATACTTTAAGTAAACAAAAAGCATTTAATGCAATGGTTAAGACAATCGTTCGTGATCCTAAACTAAGAGAGCTTCAAAAGAGTATCATAAAACTTGACTCTTCCCCTCTTAATGCCAAAACAAATTTTTTATTGGCATTAAATGCCATAAAATATAATAAAGATGATGTTGCTATTTGGTATTTGAAACTCTCACAAAAAAAGGCAAAACTCCAATTTGACAAAGATAAAACACTCTTTTGGCAATACCTACTCACTAAAGATATTGTAAATCTAACAAAATTAACCAAAAGTAAAGATATAAATATATATACACTTTTTGCATATGAGGGACTTAGACTATCTCCAAAAGGTATCAAAACTTCACTTTTGCCTAAAAAGAGTAAGGCTCCATTTAATGTTAGTGAGCCATTTGCTTGGATTAGAGTTAAAAATAGTTTTTATTTAAAAAAATATAACTCATATGAGGATAAAAAAGCTGCTGCTATGGAGTTAAACTCAGATGATACTTTAGGACATGTAGCACGTCTAATTTATAAATTTTCTCTAAATGAACACTATTTTTTAAGACCATATTCTCAATATCTCTCAAACATGCCAGCTAAAAGAGTCGCACTTATTTTAGCAATTGCAAGACAAGAGAGTCGATTTATTCCAACTGCAGTCTCTTATTCGTATGCTTTGGGTTTGATGCAATTTATGCCATACATTGCAAAAGATATCGCTGATAAAAATGGATTTAAAAATTTCAGCTATGAGGATATGTTTAAACCAGAAATTGCTTATAAATTTGCCAATATTCACTTAGATTTTTTAGAAAAGTCACTCTATCATCCCCTGCTCGTAGCTTATGCTTATAATGGTGGCATAGGATTTACAAAACGCCAAATTTTAAAAAAAGATTACTTTAAAGATGGGAGATATGAACCATACCTATCACTAGAGATGGTACCAAATACTCAAGCTAGAAAATATGGTAAAAAAGTTCTTGCAAACTATGTAATATATGCTAAATTATTGGGTGTTAATTTATCTCTTACAACTCTTTTAAAAACTCTAAAACCACCACACCGTATAAGTCGCTTTTAAATACCATTTTTAATTTCTGACTCTTTTGCTTATCAAATTCAACAAGATAATAGGTTGACCAACGATTTCTGACAGGTGTTATTTTGATTAAATCATCTTTAAAATTTAACTCTTTTATCTTGATTGCTCTGTTACCATTTAGCGTTAAATCATAATTACTGTTATAAAGTCCATGCCTATTTTTTTCTGATGAATCATTTTCGATAAAAATACTAATTAGAAACATCTCATTTGGATTATTTTTAAACTTTTTGAGTGTAGCATTTAGATAAGTAGCCGTTATAGACGCTTTAATCTCTAATGAACTATAAAGTTCTCCCTTTTTTGTGTTTACAACGGCACTTTGCTCGATTACATCCTCCCGCAAAAATGTAGATTTTTGCGAACAACCACTCAAAAAAATGATCATACTTAATAATATAAATAGTTTTATTTTCATCACTCCATCCTTTGAGAACATTTTACACAAAACTAATTAAGTTTTTGTTACAATCGATAAAATTTAACTTACATTATGGATATAGATGAAAAAAATTGCCGTAGCATTTACTGGACCTTCAAATAGCGGAAAAACAACTCTCATAGAAAAGATTGCAAAAATATTAATAAAAGATTATAAAATAGCAATCATCAAAAATGATCCAAAGGATAAAGCCAAATTTGATGTCGAGGGAAAAGATAGTTATAAATTTTCAGCCACGGGAGCTGAAACAGTAGTAATCTCACCGACAAGAACTACATACTTTTCCAAACAGAGTCGATCATTGGTTGAAATTATTAACATGCTTGGTGAATTTGAGATACTCTTGGTTGAAGGGCTAAAAACTCTACCTCTACCTCGCATCGCTATTTTCCGCTCAAAACTTGATGAGAATTATTTCCCACACTCAGATGCAATAGCAATTGATAAAAGTGTCGATATAGAATTATATAATATACCAGAAGATATCGATATATTAAATTTGAACGATCCACTATCCATTATAGAGTGGATTAAAACGAACGCAAGAGATATAAAGGATATAAAATGACCGAAATTTTTGATGCAATTAAACGCTCAGCAATTAGAATCAGATATGCCATAGAAAATGATGATACGGGGTACTCACAAAATCAAAATTCTACAGGAGATATACAACTAAAACTTGACATCAAAAGCGATCTAATCATCGAAGAAGAGTTCTCAAACATCTCTAGTGTAAAAGAGTTAGCAAGTGAGGAAAAAGAGCATGTCGAAACACTGCATGAGAGTGGAAAATATCTCATTGGTTATGATCCGTTGGATGGTTCAAGTCTTGCAGATGTAAACTTAAGCGTTGGATCTATATTTGGTATCTATAAAGATGATTATAGTGGCAAAAACCTCAAAGCTTCAGTTTATGTAGTATATGGTCCAAGAGTTGAGATGGTAATCGGATATGATGGCAGAGTTGAGCTTCATCGTCTGGATTCTAATGGTGAGTTTCACTTTATACAGGTGATAAATTTAAATCAAGAGGGTAAATTAAACTCCCCAGGTGGCACACAAAAAAATTGGCAAAAACATCATAAAGAGATGATAGAGTCTATCTTTGCAGACGGTTATCGTCTTAGATATTCAGGTGGAATGGTACCAGATCTTCACCAAATTCTCTTAAAAGGTGGTGGATTATTCTCATATCCAGCTACTACAGATGTGCCAAAAGGAAAACTTAGAATGACATTTGAAGTATTTCCTTTTGCACAAATTTATGAGT
>CAYUSV010000042.1:0-15694 GCA_964447385.1 uncultured Campylobacterales bacterium
ATCTCCCCTCACACATCGTATTGCAAATTTTTGATCTCTTTTTAGTGGATAAGATGCACCATCTGTGAAATATATTGTAAAAGCTTGATTAGTGATAACTTGACCATTATGACCTAATACATTATCAGAAGTCCAATAGTTGCCTTTTGCACTATTTATAAAGATATCGTCTATGGTTGGTTTAGAAGAGTTTGTATTGCCATAATTAACTATCTCGTACATCTCATGTCTATTTGGAACTCTCCAATCACCTTCATTCGCATAATTAAGTCCATCACAATAATTCTTTGCTTCTACAAAAGTATAGTCAGCTACTTTGTTATTTGGTGAATCTTGCCATGTACGCTTTGTAAGATGAATAACTCTATCTCCATCAACACTCTCTTGTGTGAAATTTCTATCATTACCAAAATTTTCACCCTTAACGATGCCGTCATCTTGACCTGTTTTGTATATTGTAACCCTATTTGCATCAGTTGTATCATCACTATTATCATTTAAAATTTGTATGGTAAGTGCTTGTGTACTGTTAAAATCATTATTATCAGTTGCTAATATATTAAGTTTGTAGTTATTGTCATGATTTGCATCTGAACTCTGCTCAAAATCTGGTATAAAATTTAAAAAGCTTAATTTTCCTGTGCTTGTATTGAATTCAAATCTTTTTTGATCTTCACCTGCTAAGGTGTATTTAACTGCACCGGTAGCTTCAATGGTAAAATCAAGTTGTAAATTTTCTTCGATTTGTGTAGTGTTAGTTGAAGTAAATACAGGACCATCGTCACTTGTGTCATTGTTGATGGTTACTGTTATTGTTTGTGTTTCAAAATTACCTTTGCTATCTTCTGCTTTGAGTGTGGCTAAGTATATATTGTTTGTATCTGTATCTACAGGATTTTCAAAGTCTGGCTTGGTTATAAAAATCAAAATACCGCTTTGTGTATCTATTTGAAATTTACTAGCATCACTACCGCCAACTATACTATAAGTGATTGTATTTTCATCTGTTGCTTGAACTGTTAGTATGTTTTTATTGCCTTCAATAATTGATTTGGTCAAAGCTGAGGTAAAAACCGGTTTTGTAGTATCATTTTGTTCTCCATTTTCGCCTCCGCTTCCACCACCGCAGCCAATCAAAAGTAGTGTAAAAAATGTAGAGCATAACATGAGTGGGAGGGTTTTCATAGAAGTCCTTTTTTAAAATATTCTGTGGATAATAACAATAAAATTCTAATATATAGATTAAAGAATAGTGTAAGTTAAAGATATTTAATTTGTATTTGAGTTTATTGGAGATATGGCTCCGGGTGGAGGATTCGAACCAACGACCAAGTAGTTAACAGCCACCTGCTCTACCAACTGAGCTAACCCGGAATAATGTGTCTTATGAATAAGAAGTGATATTATACAAGATTTATATCTAATTGTCAAGAAGAAAATGAATTTTCTTTAAAATTTATAACTAATTGATAAGTATAATAACATATTTAAGACTTTCTGTAATCAATTTGTAATAATTATATGCTAGAGTTAGAGAGTAAAAAGTTATTAAAATTAAGGGAATAAAAATGAGAAAAGTTTTGTTATCTATGACAGCTGTTACTACACTCTCTTGTAGTGCGGTTTATGCAGATACTATTGTCAAATCAAAAGCGGCTGTTTTAAAGTTTAGTGGAAAACATTATTTGGGTTTTGTACAGAGTAAAAATGATATTGATAAAACAACAACTAACGGTTTTGAGACTAGAAGAAATTATCTACAAGTTAAAGCTTATTTTGATGAAAATTCTAAAGATTATGCAAGAGTCACACTAGATACAAAAACTAAAAATGGAGAATCATATGTAAGATTAAAATACGCATATCTCTATTTGGACAATATTTTACCATATACTGGCGTTGAGATGGGTCAAGTTCATCGTACTTGGCATGATTATGAACAAAAAGGTTCATGGAATTATAGATCAATCAATAAAGTTTTTATAGAATCAACAGCGAAGCTTACAAATTCTGCAGATCGTGGTATCAATTTTAAAACAAAAATGAAAAATTTCTCTAGTGAATTAGGTGTTTTTAATGGTGAGGGATATAGTGGCGAACAGACAGAAGATGGACTCTCTTTAGAGTATAGACTTACCTACCACGGACTAGGTGGTGGGGATGAAAAATCAAAAATCAAAAATAGATATGCAAATATCTCATTTTTTGGTCAACAAAACAGAAAAAGTAACAAACATGGCAATAAAAATCTTAATTGGTATGGTATTCACGCTGTTTATAACCAACCAGAGTTTCTGTTAGCAGCCCAATACATCAAAACAGCTGATGCCATAGATAAATATGCAGGTAAAGGTTACTCAACAAATGGTGCATATAGATTTGTAAAAAATTGGAATTTAATCGGAAGATATGACTATTTTAAATTAGACAAAGATTCGACAAAAAGAACTAAAGTGATTGCAGGTGTAGCACATAAATATAGTAAAAATATTGAATTTATTGCCAATGTACTTACCGAAGAAGAGAAAAAAGGTAGCATAAAATCAGTAGATAATAGATCTTTTATGTTGACTGCTGAGGTAAAATGGTAACTAAAAATCTTAGCTGTGGTTTTTTACCACAGCTAATCACCACTCAATATTTGAGCGTCATCACTTTGCATATATGAGCTGGTCGTTGTGCTACTATGTCCATCAGCATAACTGATAGTTAAAGTTACATCGACGCTCTCAAACTCTTTGACACTAGCATATATTTTCTTTTGACATGTGCTATTTGTATGAGTAGCTGTTGTTCCATTTTTAAAGTGTTTTGTTATTTGCCAAAAATAACTGGCCACAGTATGTCCATCAAAACTCTGCTCGCAAATATCAAAAACATGACTATTGCCATCTTTAAAAGGTGTTGGAATTTCTATAGTCGGTATAACATGTAGGGGTTTAACTGGTTCTTGCTTATCTATGATTTTTACGATTTGACAAGTTTTATTACTAGAGGCTTGTTTGTCGTCAATAACGGTTAAACATACTTCGTACTCTGTTTTAGCATCAGTACACGGCAACAGATAATCTGGATTTTTCTCGTTAGATACTACAATACCATCAACACTCCAGATATATTCCTCTATACTGCCATCTAAATCATGGCTTAAATTGTTACCAACCTTAACAGTACTACAATCTGTAGCGTTTATAGGTAGATCATTGATAATGGCAATTGGTGTTTTGTTGATTTTATCTACTTGATTTCCCGTTACATTTTTTGTCTGTACTAGATTTTGTCCGCAACAAGTACCTTCCCCACCACATCCTGTAAAAATTAATAGAGATGTGAATATTAATAAAAATATATTTTTCATCTTTGTTCCCTTTTTAGTTAAATTTATTATTGATTTTGTAAATATATCAGTAAGATGTGTCAAAGTTGTGTCAATAATTAAAATATTTTTATTTTATTTTATTAATATGAAAAATTAATTAAAAATGTAACACATGAACTATTAGTTAGCTCTTGTTTTTGAGAAATCCAGCGTAAATAGACTCCCTTTACCAACTTTTGAGTTAATTGTTAGAGTAATATTATAATGTGCACAGATAGAGTTAACGATGTCCAATCCAATTCCAAAACCACCGATTTGATCAGTTCCTCTTTTGTATCGTTTTAGTATCTCTTGTTGGTCTTTTTTGCTTATGCCAATACCTTCATCTTTGATACTAAGTTTATTTTCTTTGATAGTTATTGTGACTGTTTTTGCGTTATAGCTGTATTTTACTGCATTTGATAGTAAGTTGTTTATGAGTCTGTTTGCACTTTGTCTGTCCATTTGGATATATAGAGGTGTTAAGTCGTTTACAATTTTTATACCTTTTGCATCAGCTATTTCTTTGTAAAAAGCTATACTTTTAAGTACTTCTTTTCTAAGATCAAATTTTATACTTTTATCTAAATTTTTGATATCACTAAAAGCAACTTCACAGAGTGAATTATAAATTTCAGAAATTTGTTTGGAGCTAATTGCGATATGTTTTAGAAGTTTCTCCTCTTTAAACCCTTTTTTCCTAAGTACAGAGACGCTCATCAAAAGTGCAGTTACCGGGGTATTTATCTCATGTGCACTATCTTTTATAAATTTATCAATATGTTTCATCTTCTCATTTACAGGTTTTAAAAGAAGACGGCTTAGTAGGTATCCAACAAAAGCTATAAATAGACAAGATAAGAGTATTATAATGTATATGAAATATTTTAATTTTTTTATATTTAGTGGCATGTTAGAGTCTTCAGCAACAATATAACTAATGTTAAAAATGGGTTCTTCTAATTTCTTTACTCGTTGTACACGCTTTTTTTTAGCACTCATCATCTGTTTTAAATTAACATCTTTAAAAATAAGATTTGTATCAATTGTATTTCCATCAAGATCAAATAGTCCTACTTTTAGTTGATAATCCATTGGGCAAAATATAAAGTCTTTGTGATTTAATTTTGCATTTAAGAGGTTAAGTTGTACTGTTAAGATGGTTTCTTGTAGATTTTGTTTACAAGCACTCTTTTGTCCTTGTATCTCTTTGTTAAAATATAGTATCGCGATGATAGCTAAGAGTGAGAGCGATGAAAATGTATAAATTGTTATAAAGCTAATCAATGCCCGTTTTTCATCTTTATTCAAAACTATAACCAAATCCTCGTATGGTTTGAATCTTTTCTCGTCCTAAAATATTACGAAGTTTTTTGATGTAAACTCGAAGTGTTGCGTCACTGGGCATCTGTTCATATTCCCATATATTTTGCATTAGTTCTTCATTTGAGATGAGGCGTTTTTGATTATTGGCAAAATAGTTTAGAATTTGACACTCTTTTTGTGAAAGTTTAAATATATTATTATCTTTTAAAAGAGTGTGCTTTTCATAATCAAAAAAGATATTATCTGAAATTTTAATACTTTGATCTATCTCAATGTTAAATTTTCTTTTGATATTTTCAATACGATGATCCAACTCTTCAAGCTCAAATGGTTTTTTAATATAGTCGTCACATCCCGCTATAAATCCACTCTTTAAATGTTCTATATCTTGATATGCGGTGATGAGAATTGTAGGTGTATTTTTATTGTAACTTCTTGCAGTTTTAAGAACTCCTATACCACTTCCTAGTGGGACATTTATATCAAAAATAAATAAGTCATACATCTTTTGGTCAATTTTATTGAGAGCTTGATTTGCATCAGTGCATAGAGTAACTTCATTTTCGTTTTCACTTAAGTGATCATACATGATATCTGAAAGTATCGGATCATCTTCAAGAAGTAGTATTTTCATCAATTTGCCTTTTTATTATGATATGCAAATATTGTGTACTAAATGTTTAAAAATATCCAAAAAGTTGATAAACACCAGCAGAGCAGATACCAGCAAACATACCAGCGAGTAGATCATCTCCCATTACTCCAAGTCCACCTTTTACTTCACGATCAATTCGACCAATTACTGAAGGTTTCCATATATCAAGTACTCTAAAAAAAAGTATACTAAGAATGATTTGTGTCACAGTCGCTCCGCTTAAAACAAGTGCAAGCCAGACACCGGCAACTTCATCGATTACAATTTCACTACTATCGTGAATACCACTTTGTTTCTCTTCTTTGTCAATCTCTTTTATTGCAATTATTGTGATTAAAATCATACCAAAAAATAGAGTTTCAATACTTAAAAATTGAAGAATCAAAACAGCAAAAAAAGCTCCCAAAAGTGTACCCCAAGTCCCTGGAGCTTTAGGAAGCAATCCACTATAAAAAAATGTTAGAAAAATCCTACGCACAAAAAATCCTCTCTATGTCAATGATACGGTTTGATGAAGGTTCATAATTTGCATATAAAACTGCTCTTCATTCATCTCTTCAATAAGACCGGTTCCTGGAAAAAAGTTTGAAAACTTTCCTGTAAAATGTTTAAACCTATCGGGAAAAAGTTGACTTAAAATTATAGCTGAAATCTCTTTTCTTACCAAAACAGCAGGTGGTAAAACACCAATTCTGTAAAGTTCGTGAATAAGTTCTGTATTGTATGATATATGATGATGTCTACCATGTGGGCATGATTTGGTACTAACGAGTGTTTTACACTCATCACAGTAAACAAATTCACTAACAATATCCATCTCAATGCCAATGTCCAAATCTATAAAGTGGTCAATTATAGATTTTGTACCGCTTATATCATAATATAGACCAATTCCTTTATGATTTTGTCCAATCGCTATGGTATTACAACCATAATTTTTTGCAGCAATTGCGTCAAGCACGATATTGTCATAACCTGCAAAAAGATAAGTATTTTCAAACGGTACAATCAAAACACGGTTTTTAGGTAAAAAATTATCTATAAAATATTTTAGTGTTTTATATCTTAGTTCATAAGAGAAGAGTCCACTTTTATATGGTTTTTGTAAAAATAGAACTAAAAGATCACTCTTTTCTAGTGCAATTCGAATCATCCTCTCATGTGCTCTGTGAAATGGCATAGATGCAAGCATGATCGCTGTGACATTTTTGGCTCCCAATAGCCCTTTTTGTTTTTGGATTTTCTGTTTTTGCTTTTTTACTTCATCAGAGTTTATTTTTACCTCTCCACATACAGCATAATCTCCTAAACGGTTTAAAGTATCAGTAACTCCAGGAGTTGATGGATCTGTTGTAGAGAAGATCTTTTCAATTCGTTTTAGTTTATCTATCTTATAAGCTTCATCGACGATTATTTCGCCCTGTTTTTCATCATCAACTATGATATCTAAAACATCACCTTTTAAAACAGATTTAAGAACTATCTTATTTCGTTTTCCACTTGGTGCTAGTATAAAAGAGAAGGGGAAGTATTGGCCTTTGTAGGTTGAAGTTTTGTCAACGATTTTAGTCTCGTTAGAGTTCATAAGACCATCAACAGGAGAGAGAATTCCCTCCTTGCACATTCTTAGCGTTGCTAATGCTTCGCTATCTAAATAAAGTTCTTTATTTCTTTTTTGAGATCCCATATTTTTTTCTTTTTTCCCATAAGCTTTTTCTTGAAATTCCTAACTTTTTACTGAGTTCAGTATCTGGGAATTTAGTCTGATATTTAGTGATTATATATTTTACATAATTTTCAATTGAAAGTATGTCACCTTTTTCAAAGGCACCTTCATCATTTTTTATCTCCATACACTCTATGTTATCAGCTTGTTCATTTAAATCTGTTGTAGAGAGTATAACCCGACGGTTTTTTATAAGAGATAAGATTTTTGTCTTTTCACTCTTTTTTATATTTTGGTAATCTATCAAATATATAAGCTCTTTTTCACAAATCTTCTTAAGTTGCGAGATTGCATCACTATCGTCAAGCGAGATAAATGAAAAAGATTCGTTATACTCTTTTGCATAATTAAAAACAATCGCATCTGCAATTTTTTGATATGTAGCTTTGATAAGAAGAGGTAGAGTGCTTTTGCTTGTAATTTTGTAGTTAATGTTTTGTTTTAATACATGATCTATGTAACTTTTATAAGTTGCATTCTCTTTTTTATAGACAATATAATCTTGCAAGTGATCAAGCTTTCGTATCAATTCTTCAATCATAAACGGTTTGAGTATATAGTCATTAGCACCTGCTTTTAAAGGACCAGAAACCGTATCGTTGCTCACATACGATACCATAAGGATTACGATAGCATTTTGATAATGCTCAATCACAGGATAAAAATTTTGTCCTGATATACTTGTTGAGAGTAAAATTGCGTCAAACTCTTCATTTTTGATTGCATCTTTTATTGATGAGGCACTCTCACACATATGTCCTAGCTCTGTGAGCTTTGCTGAAATGCTCTGTGCTAAATAAATTTCGTTCTCTACTATAAGTATCTTCATCTTTTTTTCCAATTAAAATAATTTAATGATGCTACAGCTTCCACTGCCACACCTTCTTCTCTTCCTACAAAACCTAACTTTTCAGTTGTTGTCGCTTTTATATTCACCAGTACCGGTTCACACTCTAAAATAGATGCAATTACTACTCTCATTTTATCTTTATAAGAGGATAGTTTAGGAGTTTGTGCTAAAATCGTAATATCTACATTGTTGATCTCATATCCAACATTTTTTACAAATTTAACAACCTCTTTTAACATCACTTTAGAGTCAAGGTCTTTGTATCTGTCGT
The DNA here is from genome assembly GCA_964447385.1 of uncultured Campylobacterales bacterium. Lineage (GTDB taxonomy): Bacteria > Campylobacterota > Campylobacteria > Campylobacterales > QNZT01 > SZUA-1433. The sequence goes on from CAYUSV010000042.1 coordinate 8,187, forward strand.
CGGTATCAGGAAACAACTCTCCGATATCTCCAGCTCCAATAGCTCCTAAAATTGCATCTATAAGTGCGTGAAGTGCAACATCTCCATCTGAGTGAGCTAAAAAGCCAAACTCAGACTCTATTTTAATACCACCAAGATACATCTGTTTATCTTGGCAAAACTGATGTACATCAAAGCCAGTCCCAACAAATGTACTCTTTTTAGGCTCACTCAGACACTCTAACGCTTTTATATCGTCATATGTTGTAATTTTTTTAGCTTTAATTGAACCATTTGTATAAAAAACAGTTCCGCCTATCGATTTGATGGCACTTGAATCATCAGTAAAAATCTCTTTTTGATCTAATGCTTTTTTTAAAATCTCTGTTTTTGAGAGTTGAGGAGTCTGGATAAGTTTCACTCTATTTCTATCAATCGTTTGCTCATCATAAACAACCGTATCAGTTACGCTAAGAAATGGAACAATGATATCAGCAAGTTCTCGTGACTCAATAATACGAACAATCATATCCAAAGGTATACATGCTCTTGCAACATCAGTGACTAATACATATGAAGTTTTTACATGTATTAGTGCATTTTTTAGTGACTCTTGTCTACTTTTGCCACCTTTTACAAATATATGATTGCTATTTTTCCTCATATAATTAATTTCGTTAGAACTAGCTGTTATAATCACATCGTTAAAATCTATGCAATTTGTAAACTTTTTTGAGACAAATTTCCAAAGTGGATCACTGCCTATCCTAATCCACTGTTTTTTAACACTAGAGTTAAAACGGGTAGAGTCACCTGCAGATAAGATAATCAGGGTTAAATCAGGCAATTTTTGTCCTTTTTTGTAAAAGTGTTACCAAAGTATACACTCTTAAAGCTTTTCTTTATATAATTTTTGTAAAATTGTATTCTAAGTACCTGTTCATATTTTAATGAGATATGAACAGGTACTTAATCATAAGGGGAAAACATATGAGAGAAGAGTGGTTAAAAAAGTGCGAATTAGACGAGGTAAGAACACAGATGTATTATGCTCGTCAAGGAGTCGTAACCTACGAGATGCAAGAAGTTGCAAAAACAGAAAATTTAAAAGTAGAGTTTATACGAAGTGAGGTAGCGAGAGGCAGGATGATAATACCTGCAAATGTTAATCATAAACATTTAAAACCTATAGCTATTGGGATTGCAGCAAGTTGTAAAATTAACTCAAACATAGGTTCATCAGCTTTAGCTAGCGATGCAGCTGGTGAAGTTGAAAAGGTAAAAGTGAGTGAAGAGTATGGAGCTGATACCATTATGGATCTCTCCACGGGTGGGGATTTAGATATGATCCGAAAAGAGGTTATAAAACATGCAAATGTGCCAATTGGTACAGTTCCTATGTATCAAATCTTGCATGATATTGATAATAAAATTGAAGATTTAACAATTGAGAAGATGTTGGAGGTAATTGAGAGACAGGCAAAGCAGGGTGTTAGTTATTTTACTATACATGCAGGGTTTTTGCTAGAGTTTATGCCTCATATCGCAAAAAGAAAGATGGGTATTGTATCTCGTGGAGGCTCTTTGATGGCTGCTTGGATGATGCACTACCATAAAGAGAATCCTTTTTATACAGCATATGATGAGATTTTGGATATCTGTAGAAAATATGATGTTGCACTCTCGCTTGGTGATAGCTTAAGACCTGGATGTCTGTATGATGCTAGTGATGAGGCTCAACTAAGTGAGTTAAAAGTACTTGGAGAGTTAACGCTAAAAGCTTGGGAAAAAGATGTACAGGTTATGATTGAAGGTCCAGGGCACGTGCCACTTAATCAAGTTGAGAGAAATATGAAATTAGAGCAAGAGTATTGTCATGAGGCTCCTTTTTATATTTTGGGACCTTTGGTTACAGATATTGCTGCTGGATATGACCATATAAGCTCAGCAATTGGAGCTGCTGTTGGTGGTTGGCATGGGGCTAGTATGCTCTGTTATGTTACACCAAAAGAGCATTTGGGACTTCCAAATGCAAAAGATGTTAGAGAGGGAATTATCGCTTATAAGATAGCAGCTCATGCTGCTGATATCGCAAGAGGTAGAAAAGATGCGATGAAGGTTGATGATGCGATGAGTGATGCGAGATATGCATTTGATTGGAACAAACAATTTGAGTTATGTTTAGATCCTAAAAGAGCAAAAGAGTATCATGATGAGACTCTACCGCAAGATGTTTTTAAAGAGGCGGAGTTTTGTTCTATGTGTGGACCAAAGTTTTGTTCATATAAAATTTCACAAGATATAGTGGCTGAACACAGCTTATAAAGGAAAGAAAGATGGTTACTAGAAAATTAGTACAAGATAAGTTAGAAGAGGTAGTATATCCTGGATTTACAAAAAGTATTGTTGATTTTGGATTTGTAAAGGCTATTGAAGCTAGTGAAGATGGTGTTTATGTTGAGATTGAGATTTCATCATCAGCACCAGAGGTAGAAGAAGCGCTAAGAGAAGATATAACTAAAAAAGTACAGCTTTTAGGTGTATCTAAAATAGATATAGTTATAAAAAAACCTAAAATGCCAAAAGAGTCAAGTTCACAAGGTAAAAACATAGCTCCAGGAGTTAAAAACTTTGTGATGGTAAGTAGTGGCAAAGGTGGTGTTGGTAAATCAACAACAACGGTAAACATAGCCATAGCCTTGGCGATGCAAGGTAAAAAAGTAGGATTATTAGATGCTGATATCTACGGTCCAAATATACCAAGAATGATGGGAGTTTCTAAAGAGAAACCCGAAATAGTTGGAAATTTAGTAAAACCTCTCTTAAGTCATGGTGTAGAAGTTATGTCTATGGGTTCATTGATGGAAGAGGGACAATCTCTCATTTGGAGAGGTGCAATGATAATGAAAGCAATTCAACAGTTGCTTCGTGATATTTCTTGGGGAGATTTGGATGTGCTTGTCATCGATATGCCACCAGGAACTGGTGATGCACAGCTAACTCTAGCTCAAAGCGTACCTGTGACTACAGGCATATGTGTCACGACACCACAACAAGTTGCACTTGATGATACTGAAAGAAGTTTAGATATGTTTAAAAAGCTTCATATCCCAATCGCTGGAATTGTGGAAAATATGAGTGGTTTTATATGCCCTGAGAGTGGTAAAGAGTATGATATCTTTGGAAAAGGGACGACCACGCCATTGGCTGAAAAGTTTGATACTGTGGTTTTAGGTGAAATACCAATAGAACCGGCAATTCGAGAAGGTGGAGATAGTGGAAAGCCTGTAGTGTTTCACAACCCAAGTAGCCAGACGGCAAAAAGATACCAAGAGATAGCCCAGAAGTTGTGGCGTACAATTGAGAAGATCAATGAGGAGGGTGGAGTGGACAATGAAGCAATTCAGCCAACAACACCTGCAGGTGTAAGTGCCTGTTCAACTAGTGGAAATAAAGGTTAAAATAATTTATAATTTTTTTAAGTTGAGTAAAATTGGATTAATAAGAAATATATTTTTATCAATGTTTGTGTTAACAACTCCCCTCTTTTCTGATGTGGATATAGCCATTGTAAAAACTCTAAAAGGAAGTGCGAAGATAAAAAGAATGTATGGTTTATTACCTTTAAAGGTTGGCGATTTTTTAGAAGATGGTGATGTTGTTATGACTGATGAAAATTCTAGTATTGGTATTATCTTTAATGATGGTACAAGAGTATCTCTTGGGGCTAAAAGTTATATAGCTATCGAAAAATATATTTTTGATCCTCCAAATAATAATTTTGTTTTTGATTTGAATATGACAAAAGGAAAAGTATTATTTGAATCAGGAGAATTTGGTATAAAAGCACCTAAAAAAGTTAAATTTAGAGTACCAGATGGAGTTATAGGTATTCGTGGTACAAAGTTTTATGTAGAAGTAAAATGATATATTTTCTGTTAAAAAATGAAGTTTAAGGTTGTGGTGAGTATAGATGTTGGATTTTATAGCTATTTTACTAGGATTTGTTATTGTTCTTGGTTTGATTTCAAGCCAAAATAAAAGTTTGGCTTCTATCGTGCTTGGAGATAAGAGTGGTCAAAAAAATGCTATTATTGTTACTTCTAAAGAGGCAGAGATGGTAGTTGATAAACCATTTTTGATGGTTAATTTAAATACTGATGGTAAGATTTCAGAACCAATTAAAATTTCACCTAAAGAGTTAAAGTCAAAATTTAGAAATGTTATAGATGCAACGCCTCCAAAAGTATACCGAACAACCCTGTTTTTTCAAAAAAAGATGGAGTTAAATGTTGATGTTTCACTTGAGGTATTTAAAATATTATTAGAGATTAGAAGAAGAGAACCTTGTGTAGTTGATATAGTTGGATATACTGATACTAAAGGATCAAAAAAGGAAAATTTATTAATCTCTAGAAAACGAGCAGAAAAGATAAAAACTATTTTACTTCAAAGTGGAGTTAAAATTACTAAAATTAATGTTTTTGCTTATGGTGAAGATGAACAACTAATTGCCACAAAAAATAATGTAAGTGAAAAGAGAAATCGGCGAGTAGAAGTTGTGATAAGATGATTTCAAAAGCTTCTGTGGATATTAAATTTTATATTAAATTTTATATATTAGTTTTTTTAACTGTGTTGTTTTTTTTATGGACATATCGAAGTAGTTATGTTGAATATGTTGATTTTAAAATATATGATCTGTTTTCGATAAATTTTCTTGATTTAAAAACGGATATTGAAACTATTACACCTTCTGTTGTTGTTATCGATATTGATCAAAAAAGTGTTGATAGATTAGGGCAGTGGCCCTGGCCTAGAATTATTGATGCTCAGCTTATCAAAAAGATAAGTGCTTTTAATCCCTCATCTATTGGTATAGATATAATTTTTAGTCAAGCAGATAAAAGCTCTATCGTTTCACTTCAAAAGTTTTATAAAAAATACATGGGATTTGAGCTAAAAATTGATGGTTTAAAAAAAGAGCTTTGGGATAATGATCAAATTTTAGCTGATGTACTGCCAAAATATAAAACTATTTTGGCTGTTTATTTAAGAGAAAGTCTAAATGAAGAGGAACAATGTAGTTATGACTTGAATAATAGTTACTTAAAAAATGCTCACACAATTTTTGAAGCCGCTTCAATGCTTTGTAATGTTGATAAGCTACATCACGCTACTAAAATATTTGGTTTTGTAAATACTGAAGTTGATAAAGATGGAATTCTTCGTCGAGTTCCACTTTTTATACGTTATAAAGGTTCAATCATTCCTGCTTTTTCTTTAGCTAATTTATCAGTACTTGATAAAAATATTAAATTTTTATCATCAACAAGTATTTCAATTTTGGGTAATATAGTTCATACAAATGATGCCTCACAGGTACTCTTACATTTTTATGACAAAAAATGGTATAAACATATTTCAGCTGTTGATATACTTCAAGGGTCAGTTTCTAGTACAGAGTTAACGGGAAAGATTGTACTTATTGGCTCTTCTCTTACTGGTCAACATGATAGATATTTAGTCACAACAAGGCAGATGATAAATGGTGTTGATGTGCATGCTACTGTAATTGAAAATATTTTAAATAACCACTTGCGTTGGCAACCTTTGGTTTTTAAAACTATAAATACTATTTTAGGACTTATTATCTCTATTGCAATGCTTTTTTTACTTCGTAAAAAGGCATACCATCTACTCTCAGTTACTTCTGTTTCTATTTTTGTTATCTCTTTTATATTTGCATATGTCTGTTTTAAATATGGCATATACATAAGTATTGGGTATTTATGGTTCCCTTTAATTTTATATTATATTTTATTAGGTTTTTTGATGCTTTATATTAGTGAAAAAGAGAAAAAGCTATTTTTTACCAAATTATCACTCTCTCACTCTGCGGCACTTGATAGTATGGTTATGGTAGCTGAGACAAAAGATTTTGAAACTGGAGCACATTTGGTTAGAACAAAAGAGTATATAAAGCTTTTGGCAAATCATTTAAAAAGCAGAGGAGTTTATGGTGATATTTTGACAGATGACTATATTGACACCATATATCGTGCTTCACCTCTTCATGATATTGGTAAGGTAGGCATACCAGATGCAATACTACAAAAACCAGGTAAATTAACCAATGATGAATACCTTGTTATGCAAAAACATCCCCGCTTAGGTATGCAAATTATTTCAAATGCTATAAACTCTTATAATAAAAATGATTTTTTAACAGCAGCTTATAATATAGCTTATTATCATCATGAAAGGTGGGATGGAAAGGGATATCCTCTTGGATTAAAAGCAAATGAGATACCTCTTGAAGCTAGACTTATGGCTGTTGTGGATGTATATGATGCGTTGATATCAAAAAGATGTTATAAGGAGGCTTATAGTTTTGAAAAATCTGAAGAGATTCTTATTGATGGTAGTGCAAAGGCGTTTGATCCAAAGATTATAGAAGCATTTAAAGATATCAAAAATGGTTTTAGAGAAATAGCTAAAAAAAATTGGTAAAAAATATGATGAGCATAGATAAGTTACATTAAAGTATAATCTATCCATGACAAAAAGATATAAAACCAAAAAAATTTTTGTAGGTGATGTCGCCGTTGGTGGTGATGCCCCTATCTCTGTACAATCTATGACATTTTCAAAGACTGAAGATGTAGAAGCGACCGTTTCGCAGATAAAAAGGCTTCATTTTGCAGGGTGTGATATCGTTCGTGTTGCAGTGCCTGATAATAGAGCCGCTCGTGCTTTAAAAGAGATAAAATCACAAATCTCCATGCCACTTGTTGCAGATATTCATTTTAATTATAAATTGGCACTTATCGCTAGTGAGGTTGTTGATTGTATCCGTATAAATCCTGGAAATATTGGTGACAGACAGAAGGTAAAAGAGGTTGTAAAAGCTTGTAAAGAGCGAAATATCCCAATTCGTATAGGGGTAAATAGTGGCTCATTAGAGGAGCAGTTTGAAAACAGATATGGACAGAGCGCAAAAGGTATGGTTGAATCTGCACTCTATAATATAAAATATCTTGAAGATTTGGGATTTACAGATATTAAAATCTCTTTAAAAGCTAGTGATGTACAAAGAACAGTAGATGCTTATCGCTCTCTTCGTCCACTGTGTGAGTACCCTTTTCATCTAGGTGTTACTGAAGCTGGAACTCTTTTTCACTCTACTATAAAATCCTCTATTGCTTTAGGAGCGCTTCTTCTTGATGGTATTGGGGATACTATGCGAATATCTATAACAGGAGAACTTGAAAAAGAGATAGAGGTTGCAAAAGCTATACTAAAAGATTCAGGATTGGTAAAAGAGGGGTTAAATATCATCTCATGTCCAACTTGCGGCAGGTTGGAGGCGGATTTAATCAAGGCAGTAACAGAGGTTGAAAAGCGGACAAAACATATAAAAACACCACTTGATGTATCTGTGATGGGATGTGTTGTAAATGCTATTGGTGAAGCTAAAAGTGCTGATGTTGCGATTGCATTTGGAAAAGGGAGTGGGCTTGTTATGA
>CAYUSV010000043.1:0-15666 GCA_964447385.1 uncultured Campylobacterales bacterium
TTGCACAACTTAGTGACGAACTAAATGATTGTCCAAAGTGTCAAGCACTTTTTGAGATAGATTGGAAAGTTTCTAGTGATACAGTTGTAAGACCCGACACTTTAGTCATCTGTTATGAGCCAGATGAAAAACTTACAAAAAAACCAGAGATAATTTTTGAAGTTGCATCTCCCTCAACTGTAACAAAAGATGAAAAAGTAAAATTTGAGATTTACGAAAAAGAAGGGGTAAAATACTACATTTTAGTCTACCCTGAAATAAAAGTTGCCAAAGCTTATGAGCTCAAAGATGGTAGATATATCAAAATGGGTGATTTTTCAGATGAGAAGACAACTTTTTTCCTTCCAGATTGTGAGATAGATTTTGATTTTTCTAGGATTTGGAGGGTTAGGAAGTAGAGTTAGTTTTAAAAAAACCTCTCTTAAATCTAATTTTATCTCCTTAATGTCATGATGAAAAATAGCAACTAGACTCTTCTTTTTTCCTTTGTTTATAAAATTAAGTTGAATTCGGCTGGGGCAGATAGTTGGTATATGGGTACTTGTTGCGTTTATGAGGCTAGTTTTTTTGATATACTTTTTTCTATTTTTTTATAGCTTTTGTCCTCGTATCTGCGAGATTGCATCTAGCACTTATAATTCTGACAAATTCGATACCATCTTTATTATCCAATATATCAAATAACATGGATATTTTAAATCGTAATAATAATAGCTAGAATACAAAAATTTATAACACCGATACAACAACATAAAAAAACGGCATCAAAAAAACTAGCATAATAACGCCAAGTACAAACATCACCGTACTTTTTTGTTCATCTGAAATCTGTTCAAAAATAAGTCTGTTATATAACTCTTTGTTAATCCAAATCTCTTGGAAAAAGATAAATAAAAGCATTAAAATCAAAATCATAACTTCATCTGGTTTAGAAACAATACCATAATAGATAAAGAAAAAACTGATAATAAAGGCAGTTGATAACAGTTGTCCTAGTATATAAAGAGGAGATCTGTTTTGACTAATGATAATTGTCAAAACTCCATTTGCAAAGATTAACCCACAGTAGAGTATTGCCCATAAAGGCATGTGAAATTCAAAATTCATTCTGCCATTGTAACAAAAATGTGTTACAATTAAACCATAAGCAGAAAAGGAGTATGGATATGCCTCTAAGAAAATGGTACGATGAAATTGATAACGAAGGCGAAAATAAAGACTTAGCGGATAATAGACAGTTTAAATACTCTGTTGGTGTGTTGATATGCTCTATTATAAGTTTGCGAAAAAAAGATCAGAGTGATGAACTTTGTGAGTTTTGTGAAAATTTTAAAAAAGAGTTTAAACTTAGTGATGTAGAAGCCAAAAGTCTCTACAAAGATAATCAAAATTTTGATCAAAATTTGGACAAACATATCAACATCATAAAAGAGCAACTCAAAGGGAAAGAGCATAAAAAGCTGGAGCTTATGCGTACTTTTAATCGGTTTATTATTGAAGATGATTGTGACAGAGATGACTATACCGTTTTTGAAGTTATCAAAAAGAAGCTTTTTTTATAAGTTGTGAAAAATTTAGATCTCTACGCAAAGATAGAACCTCTCATAGGTTTTTATGAAGAGTATGAGAAGCTATATAAGCTTTATCTTAAAGAGCTTTCGTACTTTGAAGTAAAACGGGTTTTAGATGTTGGGTGTGGCAATGGATCTATGCTTGTATATCTACAAAAAGTGTATGAAGCAAAAGGGATTGATATAAGTTCTAGTATGATAGAAAAAGCATCTAAAAAAGGTGTTGATGCTACATGTAGGTACTTACATGAAGTGGATGAAAAGTTTGACGCACTTTTAGCTGTTTCAGATGTGTTAAACTATCTTGATACTGAAACATTACGAAGCTTTTTCAAAGATGTAGAGAGATTGCTTTGTGATGGTGGAGTTTTTATATGCGATATCAATACTCTTTTTGGTTTTTGTGAAGTTACAGCAGGAAGCATGAGTGTTGATACTGATAAACAATTTTTATCTATTGAAGCTGATTTTGATGATGATATTTTAGTGACCAAGATCATACTTTTTGAAAAAAAAAGGCAATTTTATACAAAAGAACAGACAGAAATTTTACAGTATTATTATACAGTTGATGATATAAAAACATCAACTAATTTAGTACTTTTAGATGTCAAAGAGATAACACTTTTTGCAGATAAAGCTGATAAAAATTTACTTATTTTTCAAAAGAGAAATAGATGAAAAATTATGCCTATTTTCATTCTCCTGCTGGACTTTTACAGATCATTGAGAGCTTGGGAAAAATTATAGAGATTTCATTTTGCAAGAGTCAATTACATGTGAGTCATATGAATATAGTTTTAGATGAGACGGTTTTACAACTTAAAGCTTATTTTAAGGGAGTAAAAACTTTTAATCTTCCGTTAGATTTTAACTGTAGTGAATTTCAAAAGAGAGTATATCTTGCGTTGATGAAAGTACCTTTTGGAACAACACTCTCATATAAGGAGTTAGCAACACTTGCAGGCAGTCCAAATGCGTATAGAGCAGTTGGAAGTGCGATGGCAAAAAATAGATTTGTGATAGTAGTACCTTGTCATCGTGTTATAAAAGAAGATGGTACACTTGGACACTATAGCAGTCCAAAGGGAGTTAAGACTAAGGAGTTGCTTTTAAATCATGAGAGAAATACCCTTTAGTTTGGTTTAACTACTTTTTAGTATAATCATTTTTAAAGATAAAGGGATACTACTAAATGTCAAATTCAAACACAAGATATATTTTTGTAACAGGTGGGGTTTTAAGCTCTCTTGGTAAGGGAATTGCATCTGCAAGTATCGCGACTTTGCTCAAACAAACTGGTAAAAAAGTAAGTATGCTTAAAATTGATCCATATATCAATGTTGACCCAGGTACGATGAGCCCTTTAGAACATGGAGAAGTTTTTGTAACCGATGATGGGGCTGAGACTGATTTGGATATTGGTCATTATGAGAGATTTTTAGATATTAGCCTCTCTAAAAATAATAACTTTACAACAGGTCAAGTTTACTCTACTGTTATCGAAAGAGAGAGAAGAGGGGACTATCTAGGTAAAACTATTCAGGTTATTCCCCATATTACGAATGAGATTAAGAGTCGTATCACAGAAGCTGGCAGAGGAAACGATATATTGATTGTAGAGGTTGGTGGAACGGTAGGAGATATAGAGAGCTTACCATTTTTAGAAGCTATAAGGGAGCTTAAAACTGAGCTTGGCAAACAAAGAGCGATGTATGTTCATCTAACTCTTGTACCTTTTTTAAAAGCTGCCGGTGAGCTAAAGACAAAACCAACACAACACTCTGTTCAAGAGCTTCGTCGTATCGGTATTTCACCTCAGATTGTTATCTGCAGAACGGAAATACCACTGCCTAAAGAGTTAAGGCTAAAACTAGCTTCATCTTGTGGTATAGAGAAAAACTCTGTTATCGAAGCGATAGATGCAAAGTCAATTTATGAAGTTCCTATGCATTTTCAAAAGCAAAATATTTTAGAGCCTATTTGTGAGAGTTTGGGTTTAGATCTTTTAGAGCCCGATATGGATGAGTGGAATTTGCTTGTCAAAAATGTAATTGCACCTAAAAAAGATGTTATGATAGGCTTTGTAGGTAAGTATCTTGATTTAAAAGAGTCTTACAAATCGCTTACGGAATCTTTTATACATGTAGGCGCACATCTTGATACGCGTGTAAATTTAAAATGGATAGATAGCGAAAAGATCACAAAAGATAAGTGTGAAGATCTTTTTAGCGATGTTGACTCTGTATTGGTTGCTGGTGGATTTGGTGAGCGAGGAGTTGAGGGAAAAATCAACGCCATCAAATATGCTAGAGTACATAAAATTCCTTTTTTGGGTATCTGTCTTGGTATGCAACTAAGTCTTGTAGAATTTGCACAAAATGTATTGAGCATTAAAGATGCTGACTCTGTAGAGTTTGATTCTAAAACTAAAAATCCTATCATCTATCTTATCGATGCGTTTATCGATGCTAGTGGAAACAAGCAGCTTCGTACTCATAAAAGCCCACTTGGAGGAACACTAAGACTTGGTTCTTATGAGTGTGATACAAAAAACGGTTCACTTTTACAAAAGATTTATAGTGGTAAAAAGAAGATAAAAGAGCGACATCGACACCGATATGAAGCAAATCCAAAATATAGAGAAGCATACGAGAAGAAAGGACTTATCGTCAGTGGTGAATCAGATGGGTTGATTGAGGTAGTGGAGCTTAAAGATCATCCTTGGTTTTTGGGAGTACAGTTTCATCCTGAATTTACCTCAAGACTTCAAAATCCAAGTGTTGTTATACTAGATTTTGTAAAAGCCGCTTTGGAGTATAAACAAAGCTGATGTCACAAAAACTTTTAAAAAGTGACATCGAAGCTATTTTGGCAAAAAGATTTGCAGATGATACATGCAACAGTTTATCAAACATTCCCCACCCTTCAAAATTTAAAGATATAGAAAAAGCGGCCAAAAGAGTTAAAAAAGCAGTAGAGCGTGGAGAAAAAATTGCCATTGTGGGTGATTATGATGCAGATGGAGTGATCTCATCAGCTATCATGATGGAGTTTTTTGAAGATATAAATGCCAATGCAATGCTTAAAATCCCTAACCGTTTTGAAGATGGATATGGTATAAGTGCTAAGATCATAGAAAATCTTAATGTAGATTTGATTATAACGGTTGACAATGGTATATCTGCTATAGAAGCTGGAGTTCTTTGCCAAGAAAAAGGGATAGATCTGATCATAACAGATCACCATACTGTGCCAGAAGTCTTACCATGTGCGTATGCTATTATAAATCCAAAACAGAAAGATTGTACTTTTCCAAATTCTGAAATTTGCGGTGCTCAGGTAGCTTGGTATTTTATAGCAGCGATCAAAGATGAACTTAACATATCTTATGATCTTTCAAAGTTTCTTGATATTTTAGCGATTGCAATTGTGGCGGATATGATGGAGCTTAGAGACATCAACAGAGCTATGGTCAAAAATGGACTCAAAAGAATTAATAAAATTCAAAGACCATTTTTAAAAGCAGTTGAGAGTTTTTATAAAAAAAGCCACTTTGTGAGTGATGATATCTCATTTTTGTTGGCACCTTTGATCAATAGCTCTGGAAGACTTGAAGATGCAACACTCTCATATGAGCTCATTCGCTCAAAGACCCAACACGATGCGATGCAAAAACTAGAGTATATAATTGAGTTAAATAATCAAAGAAAAGAGATAGAGCGTGAACTTTTTGAACAAGCTATCTTGTCCGTAGATCAAGAGCAAAAAATTATAATCTCTTGGGGTGAAGATTGGCATGAGGGAGTGATTGGGATAGTTGCCTCTAGGCTCTCTAGGCGTTATAAAAAACCCGCAATTGTCTTTTCAGTTACAAATGGTAAAGCCAAAGGGAGTGCTAGAAGTGTTGGAAATATTAATATATTAGAACATGTTTGTCTACAAAAAGAGAATCTTCTAGGTTTCGGTGGACACAAGGGTGCTGCTGGTATGTCACTTCCTTTCTCTTCTTTGGAGACTTTTAAAAAAGGGATAGAAGCATCAATGACAAAGGTTGATAAAGAGGATTTTATAGAGCGAAGCGAAGTGTTAGGTGAAATTGATCCTAGTGCTATAGATTTTGATCTTTTAAATATTTTAGAAGCTTTTGAGCCTTATGGTCAGAAAAACCCAAAACCGTGCTTTTTGCTTAAAAATGCTTATGTTAGAACAACAAAGATACTTGGTCAAAACCAAAACCACCAAAAACTTACTTTGATGAGCGGAGATATGACTTTTGAGTCCATAGAGTTTAATTTTGATAGAAGAATTGATAGTGGTAATCATATTGATCTCATCTGCCATATCAGTAAAAACGAGTTTCGAGGAGTTGTCTCTACTCAAATTATGATTAAGCAGATTTTAGAGTAAGATTATTTTTGTACACCCTCTTTAATAGGGACAAAAAGACACTCTTCCAATCTTTCTACTTTGATTTTCATACCATTTTTGATAAATCTAGTGATGACCTGTTTGCCATTTTCTTCGATAGGTGCTACTAAAATGCCACCATCTTTAAGTTGATCAAAAAGATGCATAGGTGGTTCTGGGGCTGATGCAGAAAAGAGGATACGATCATATGGTGCATAACTCTTCCAGCCTCGATTGCCATCATCAAATCTTGTATGGATATTTGTCAATTTTAAGCTACTAAAACGCGCACGAGCTTCTTGTAAAAGTGATTCAATACGCTCGATTGTAAAAACTCTACGAAACATTTTACTCAAAACCGCAGCTTGATATCCGCTACCGCATCCAATTTCTAAAACACTATCTGCATTTTGAGCTAATAATGCCTCACTCATCTTTGCTACGGTCAAGGGAGAGCTTATCCACTGGTTTGCAGAGAGTGGAAGAGCGTCCAATTTATAAGCGTGATGTTTAAAGCCTTTTGGTACAAAAATCTCTCTTTGTGTCTGTGCAATTGCTTTTGCAACATGTGAAGAGAGTGGAAATACATTGTGAATTTCAAGAGAGAGTTGCTCGCACTTATGCAGATGTAAGCTATCATTTTTAATATGTTTTTGTATCATAAAATTCCTATATCCATGTATCTTCGCATTTTTTTTATTTCTTTAAGATCACTTGTAAAAGATATATATTCACTATTGTCGTCTCTATACTCTTTTCCAAATGGGGTAATGATGCCTGAGCTTGAAGCCATGTTTTCATTTGAGCTGTTACTAACTATGACAAATGCTTGATTCATAATTGCTAAAGCTTTAGTAATGGCTTCAAATTGCTCTTTTCTAAGTCTACCCCAAAGAGCCGGTATCATGATGATATCAGCCCCACGAATTTGCTCCCAAAGCTCGGTAAATCTTATCTCAAAGCAGATTAAAATTGCATATCTTAACCCATCAATTTCAACTATTTTAATATTTTCGATTTTTCCCTCTTTAAAATATCTGTCTTCATCTCCAAACTTAAATAATTTTACTTTTTGTTGACTATGTATAATTGAACCATTATGAATTATCTTAGCACTATTATAATAAGCACCATCTATCTTTTCTGTCATTGTGAAAACAACTGTTTTATCTTTTGAGAGTGTTAAAAGCTTTGGGAGTGCAATCTCTCCAAAATCAGAAGCATCTTGTAGATGAGTAAAACTAAAATTACTCAAACACAATTCAGGAGCGACTATAACACTACCACTCGGTGCATTTTTTATATGTTTTATAAACTTTTGTAAATTTTGTTCATATTGGTCTTCATAAAAGTCAAAACCAAGAGCAATCAGTTCTTTTTTAGAAGTCATCGAAGTTTAGACTTCCTTTAGAGTAGTTTGTTACATTACCCTCAAAAAAGTTTGTTTTTTGGTCATTAAAATTTGAAAAGCTGTCAACCCATTTGATTGGGTGATCTTTATGATATCTTTTTTCTAAACCTACCGCTTGAAGTCTTTTGTCTGCAAGATATTTTATATAATCTTCTATGATATCATTTGTTAAGCCCAAAATTTGACCCCCTGTGATATGTTGTCCCCAGGCGATTTCAAGCTCAACTGCTTGGTCGAACATCTCATAAACCTCTTGGATAAATTTTGGCGTAAAGAGCTCAGGTCTCTCTTTTCTTGTAGCGTTTATCATGTTTTGAAATATCAAAAGATGTGTAACTTCATCTCTTTGTATAAAACGAATCATCTGAGCAGAACCTAACATCTTTCCACATCTAGCTAATGTATAAAAGAAGGTAAAACCACTATAAAAATAGATCCCTTCGAGGATTTGATTGGCAAACATTGATTTGACTATCTGTTGATCTGTTGGATCTTTAGCTAACTCTTCATAAATTTTTGCGATATTGTCATTTTTGTTTTTAAGTTTTGCATCTTGTCTCCACATATCATAAATCTCGTCCGAGTTTTGAGATATACTATCTACCATAACAGCATAGCTTTGTGAGTGAAGTGCCTCTTCATAAGCTTGGCGTACAAGTATGAGGTTGATCTCAGGTGAAGTTATGTAGGGATTTATATTGTCTATCAAATTATTTGTTTGCAAAGAGTCCATAAAAATCAGTTGAGACAATGCTTTGTCGTAAGCTCTCTTTTCAGCCTCTGTTAGTTGTTTGTAGTCTCTAACATCTGCTGTCATGTCAACCTCTTTTGGAAACCAAGTGTTGTTAAGCATCATATCCCAAAGATTGTAAGCCCATTGATATTTTATATTGTTAAGTTCAAAAATTCCAGTTGGGTTACCACCAAAAATTTTTCTGTCACTAACACTCTCTTTTGAGTTTGGGTTATAAATTTTTTTTCTATCCATTAAACTTTTATCCTTTTGCATAATTGCGGGCTTAACGGCTATTATACAATGAGTTCTTTAATTTTTATTATCTTTTTATAATTATCAAATATCATGCTATTTTTATCAAAATACTCTAACATTACCTCTATATATCTATCATGTGGATTTTTTATCTTAGAGAGTGAAAATCTCTTTTTTAGTGGTAGATCATAACTGTTTAATACGGTAGTAAAAGGTACTGGAAAGTCAGTACCAAAAAGTAGTTTGTGGTGGATTTTGGATTGTGAGCTTAGGTGTCTAAGTACTTTTGCTCTTACAGGAGTAAGTAGGGCGGAGATATCTGCGTATAAATTGTCATAAGTTTCAAGCATTTTTATGAGAGTGTGGTACTCTTGGTTAAAATGTTTAGGATTTAAAGAGAGAGCTTTTAAGATTTTAAGCCAATCATAACTAAGTGCCATATGAGCACAGATGACATTTACGCCGATCTCAAGAGGCAAATCAAGCATCTTTATACTCTCACACTCCTTAAATGACGCTACAGAACTCTCACTACCCACATGGATAATTAAAGGAAGATTTTTAGATTTTAACTTTTCAAAATATGGTACAAACCTTCTATCTCTAGTATCAACTCCCCAATAATTTTGTAAAAATTTTCCTCCCTTAAATCCAAGCTCATGATACTTGTCTATAAGATCAAGTGCATCAGGGCGCAAAGGATTTATAGAAAAAAATGGGATTATGACATCCCTATTTTTCTCATAAAGAGTTAGAAGATCATCGTTGCTTGCACAGACTGTGATATCTTTATGTAGAGTTTTCCCTTTTTCATCTACCCTAGCATCAACTCCAAAAAGAACGCTTTTGCTTAAGTGTTTGGACTCTCTTATGTTCTTTATAAGTGCATCTGTGTAAGTTTTGTAAGGATTTTTGATCAGCTCTTTTGCTGAAATTCCAAGCTTAGAAGCAAAAAAAAAGATTGCAATTTTATCGTACAACCTATCAAATTTTACATCTTGGCTTAGAAGATGTGCGTGTATATCAATTGTTTGAAACTCTAAGCTTTCGTTAGTCACTCTTATTTCCTATTCCCAATAATAAACCCCACTCCCATTTGCCAAAACAGTTAGTGTAAAACTATTTCCAATACCATTTGCAACAATCTCACCTGTATAATAATCCCTAACTCCACCTATAACTTTATCTGGTGTAGTAAATGTCACATTTGTTTGAGTATCTGAGCGATTTGCAACTATCATAACTCTTTTATTGTTAAAATCACGAGTACCCACTACCAAGCCATCTTCATCATCAGCTTTGCTATACTTAAGCTCCCAATCACTCCAGTGAGGTTCACGGATAATAGGCAACAGTTTTTGAATCTTTTGAGTTACTTTATCAAAATCACTCCACCAAGCTTTTGTCTCAATTGATGGTTGCGAACCTCCATCTTTCCAAAAAGCAAATCCTTTCCCACCTCGTGCAATCGCAGCGAATATAAGTACTTCAATATTGTCAAGTTCAAACGGTGAATTGATGACAAATATTGATTTTGGAGTTTTAACTCTATTTATATTTTCAAAAAGTGAAAAATTACTAAACTCTGCGTTATAATTGCCTTGCATCTCTACACCATAGCTTTGTATATCGTCTGCTTTGTAAAGTAAGTCATTTGCATAGACTCCTTGTATATCCATAAACTGATATTTTTCATTATAATAGTTTTTATTTCCAGCTACAAAATCAAGATGCATGTAAAGTGGTCTTATCCTGTTGCTGTTTTTATCTATATCTATCTCTTTTACTTTGTCTGTTAACAATCTTATAGAGTCAAACTCATCATACTGTTCATTGTCCCAATAAAAGTTAAGTAATTTATCGTATGTTTGTTTGCTATTTTCTCTTAGATTTTTATAGTCATTGGCAAATTTATCTGCACCTATCGCACTACCATCGTAAATACCATAATGACCGATATCCCAGACCCAATACATCCCTAGATCAGCTACTCTTTTGGCGTCTGGTAAATTTACTCTTGTTATGACATTAAAACCCTTCTCTTTATAGATTTGCCAATTGTTTTTTTTACTCTCATCGTCATCATCAGGATATATAGCAATAGGAAAAAACGCTTGCCATTTTCCATCTTCTTTGACTTCCCAATTGCCAAGTTTATCTATACGAACTTTCTCTCCATTAAACTCTCTCTTTTGGCTTGGACTATCTAATCCAAAAAGTTTTGTACTGTTTTGTACCTCAAATACTTGCAAATCATCTATCCAAACATCGCTACTGTTTATATCGTTTGTTTTCATCTCTCCTTCATTTCGTATGGTTACTCTTATCTGATTTATTCCCTTGTTTTTTTGTACATAAAAAGGGATTACAAACTCTTCCCATTCATTTGGCGTTGAGGTAGAAATTACGCTATAGTTAACAGAGTTTATATGTCTGCCATCTCCTGCATATGCTATATGCAATCTTGCAATATCAGTAGGTAAAGATTTGGCAAACATATAGCCACTGATTACATACCATCTGCCCTCATCTACGGGAATACCATAAACTCTCAGTGCTTCATCTTTTTTACTAAGTTTTATAGATCTGGTTCCAGTTCTTTTTATATCTTCATCATATGTTGCATTAAAATCAAGATACAAATAGCGACTATCTCTCTCAAAAGATGAGTCAATTACACTTGAAGCTAAGTTCTCACCATTTGGTGGAGAAAAAGGATAAATTTTATCACTTGCTGGAAATTTTACAGCTTGCCACTCTTGGCTTGAAATTAACGCCAAATATGGGTCTTGTTTTATAGATTCTTTGTAAAGGGTTTTATTGTTATCTGCTTTATCATCTAAATTACTGCTTTGGTTTTGTTTCATATTTATATTTTCACTATTTTTGTTACATGCTGTAAATAGTGATAATAGTAATATAAATATAAAAAACTCTCGTATTTTTCTCATGACTATGTCCCAAATGTAATATTTAGATGATAATCGACTATAAATGAAAAATTTTTAATATTTTTATAAATTTAGCCATTAATTAAAAAAAGAAGATATAATTTAATTAGAAATAAAATTTAAGTGGGTTAGTATGAGATATATATGTTTTGTTTTACCGATACTATTTTTTGGCTGTAGTCAAAATGTTTCATCTTGGCAAAAAGAGACTCTTTCAAAGCCACAGATGCAAGAGAGTGGAGGACATACGCTATTAAAAAATGCTAAAGAGCAGATATTTATCTCCAAAGAGGCTAGCCGTGGTGGAAATGGTGCTGGTGGAGGAGGGTGCGGATGCAAATAAAACACTCTTTTTTGGTTGCAACACTTTTGATGAGTAGTTATATTCAAGCCCAAGATTATGTCACTACACAGTTTATGTTTTACAATGAAAACGATGAGACAACTAGAATAATATCCCCATCAATGGAGGTCAATCTTGATTTTGATAGTGACTATACTTTTAATTCTAAATTTTCCGTAGATTCAACTACCGGTGCTTCACCGATATTTTATGACAAAAGTTATGATGGAAGTAGTGGTGCTTCACCATACAGATACAGCACTAGTAAGCGTTCAGCTTTTGGGCGAGGTAGTGAGGTGAGTGCAGATGAAATTGGATATGGGTTGGTTGACTATTATGATCTTCGGTTTGCCGGTGGGTTTGATTTGACAAAAAGGTTTGAGGATCGTGATGAGATGAGAGTTGGTTTTGCTTACTCAAATGAGTATGATTTTCGTATACCAGAGGTCTCTTTTTCATATCTTCATTGGTTAGATGAGAGTAAAAATAGTTCGATTGAGGGGGCATTTGCCTATCAAAAAGCGTATGTTTTAGTCTGGTGTAGCGAAAATTCTCAGTGTGACACTAATAGCGGAGCAAGTGATATATTTAACCAATACAACTACGAAGCACAAATTACATATACAAGAGTGATAGATAGATACTCAACTGCAAAAATCTCACTTTTTGGTTTTAGAGATGGAGGCTATCTAAGCAACCAATATTTTAATGTTGTGCGAAACAGATCTGGTAAAATTTTTATCGAAAATGAGCTCAGACCAAATAGACGAAAAGCATATGGGACAAAATTTGCATATGCTAGAGCAGTTACAAATAGTTTAACTCTACATGGAAGTTACCGTTATTATGATGATGATTGGGATATAAACTCTCACACCATTGAGGGAGAGATATATTATGAATACAACGACAGGCTTACTTTTGAGGGTGCTGTTAGATATTATACCCAATCAAGTGCTAAGTTT
Organism: uncultured Campylobacterales bacterium; assembly: GCA_964447385.1. GTDB lineage: Bacteria > Campylobacterota > Campylobacteria > Campylobacterales > QNZT01 > SZUA-1433. The sequence continues at coordinate 12,643 of CAYUSV010000043.1, forward strand.
TATAGTAATGAGCGAGATTACTTTACTACACAAAAATATGCTTCGAGTGATAGACGATTAGGAGAGTTAAGTGATATGAATTATCTCATTGGATTTGATTATAAAAGTAGTTCAGGGATTAACCACTATTTTATGTTTAACTATTTTAATCAAGACAATGATGCAAATGCAGTAGCTGTTATCATGGGGCAAAAATATAGATTTTAACCAGTTTGCAGTAATTCAACTTTAATATCTTTATAAATTCCCCAACTCACACATGGGATAAAAATCAGACTTGTCAGTAGTGATGTTGAGTGTGTCAAAGAGGTTTTAGCTTGAGAGTTTTTGTTGATGTAGATATTTTTCCAAATTTTTTTAAACCAATTTTAATTTGTGCTATAGATAGTGATTTTTTTAGTATAATGTTTCCAAAGGATTTATCATGGGTGAACAAAAAGTTGGATCGTCTTTTATTTTAGGTTTGTTTATAGCGATTGGTCTGATTGGTCTTGGATATTTTGTATCTGATGCTATCTTAAAAGTCAAAAGTTTAGAAAGACATGTGGCTGTCAAGGGATTGGCGCAGAGAAATGTCAAGGCTGATACAGCGATATTTCCAATCAATTTTCAAGTCTCTGAAAATGATATGAAACTCTTAAATAGTAAAATCAAATCAGATATCGATACAATTGTTACCTTTTTAAAAGAGTATGGGTTTGATCAAAGCGAGATTACTATCCAAGCGCCGCAGATTACCGACAAATACGCACAAGATTATGGCAGTTCTAAAATCCGGTTTCGTTATACCTCATATACGGTGCTAACTATTTACACCAAACAAGTCGATAAAGTCGTAAAGCTTAGTCAAGATCTTTTTAAGCTTGGCGAAAAAGGTATCTTTGCCAAAAATGAGAAGTATGAGACCAGATACATGTTTACAGGCTTAAATAGTTTAAAACCTCAAATGATTGAAGAGGCTACTAAAAATGCCAGAAAAGCCGCCTCAAAATTTGCAAAAGATTCTAACTCAAAATTGGGCAAGATCAAGAGTGCAAATCAAGGGTATTTTTCAATCTCTAATCGAGATAGCGGTACTCCGTATATCAAAGCTGTGAGAGTTGTGACCAATGTAAGTTATTATTTAGATGATTAAAAAAACCAAGGTAGAGATGATTAATTGAAAATTTTATATTTAGCTGATGTAGTAGGAAGACCTGGGCGGATGATGGTTAAACACCATTTAAACAAGATAAAAGATAGATTTGATATAGATTTAGTGATCATAAACTCAGAAAATGCAAGTCATGGCTTTGGTCTTAGTGTCAAAAACTCCAAAGAACTTTTTAACATGGGTATTGACATGATGACCGGTGGAAACCACTCATGGGATAAAAAAGATATTTTGCCACTTTTAGATAGTGAGCCGATATTAAGACCTTTAAACTATCCTCGCGCTGCTCCTGGAAGTGGAGTTGGATATCTAAAGGTAGGTGATGAAGAGTTAGCAGTTGTGAGTCTTATGGGGTATTTTACGATGCCAATGGTAGATAATCCTTTTACGATGATTGTCAAAGAGGTAGATAGATTAAAAGATGAGGGATATAAAAATATCTTCATAGATATGCACGCTGAAGCAACTAGTGAAAAAAGAGCACTTTTAGCGATGTTAAAAGGCAAAGTAAGTGCTATCTGTGGATCACATACTCATATAGGTACAGATGATTTAGAGATCGATAAGGGAACCTTTTATGTTACTGATGTGGGGCTTACAGGTTGTCGTGATGGTGTGATTGGCATGGATAAAAAAGAGCCAATGGCTAGGTTTTTGACATCAATCTCTTCAAAATTTGATGTACCAAATAGTTGTAAAAAGATTTTGCAAGGTGTAGTTTTTGAGCTTCGCGATGGAGAGTGTATAGATGCATTTAAGATCAAAGCATATGACTATGAGGAGATAAAAATCACACAAAAGGCTTTTTTTGAACAGTAGTTTTGAGCTTTTAGAAGCTTTAAAAAAATTAGATCTTCTAAAAGATGCACTAGAACCGTACTGGTGGCCAAATAGCGGTAGTTTTGAAGTAGTCATAGGTGCAATTTTAACACAACAGACCAAGTGGCAAAAAGTAGAAAAGTCTTTGGAAAATTTAAGAACACATGATTTTTTAGAACTTGAAAAATTAACCCAAATAGACACGCTAACACTCTCTCAGCTTATAAAACCAAGCGGTTTTTACAACACCAAAGCAAAACGATTAAAAGCACTCTGTGTTGCAATAGTCCAATCTTTTGATAATTTTGACAATTTTAAAGATGAGGTAAGCAGAGAGTGGCTTTTGGAACAAAAAGGGGTAGGAGAAGAGAGTGCAGATGCTATTTTGTGTTATGCATGTGAGCGTGAAGTAATGGTTGTTGATAATTATACAAATAAGCTTTTAAATTCATTCGGATATGAATTTGAGACATACCAAGAGCTTCAAGAGTGGATAATGCAGGGCATAGAAGCAAATCTTGAACGATGTTACCAACTATATGGACGAGAGATTGACCTGCGCACAATTTATTCACGATTTCACGGTAAAATTGTAGAGTTTTCAAAAAACAAAAGAGATGTAAAGGAGATATTTTTATGAATCAAGTAGAGAAGATCGATATTACCAAAAAGGATGAGTATTTAGCGCAGGTTGCCAAATACAAACAGAAATACAAAGATAAAAAAAGTGAGTTAAGATGGGCTGATGATGAATGGGAAGAGTCAGTTATAAAAGAAGAGATAAGCCAAGTCGCCAAAAGAATTGAGCTACTAAACCAAAGACTTACTGTTATAAAACAGATGGAGAGCGGAGCTTAATTAAAGTGGCAAAGTTTTAAATTTTTTTTCAATCTTACTGGATATTTGCTTGTAAATTGTAAATAGATCAAAAACTATAGTCTATATAATCTTAGGAAGATATTGTTGAAGAGGGCTTACTCTATCTTCCAAGTGTAAAGATACTATCAAATTTCAAAATATACACCGGCTTTCACCAGTAATTGCCATAAATA
>CAYUSV010000044.1:0-15347 GCA_964447385.1 uncultured Campylobacterales bacterium
GGTTCAGCAGTTGCTGCTGGTGTTTTGATATCTATATTTCAATAATATTTAATGTTGTCTAATGTAGACTACTTGGATAAAATTTTTAGGGGATGAGAGAGATGGTTACGGCCGAAAATTTAAAGGGTATGGGGTTATCTGGTGTGGGGAAGGTTTTTTATAACTCTAGTTATGAAGAGCTAAAATCCCAAGAGTTAAAAAATGGCTTAAAAAGGTCTAGTAGTGGTGCTATGATGGTTGATACCGGTATATTTACCGGTAGAAGTCCAAAAGATAAATTTTTTGTAAAACAGGATCCTTCTGCTAAGCATATTGCTTGGGGTGATATTAATTTTGAAACTTCCAAAGAAGTTTTTGATTCACTGTTTAAGAAAGTTAAAAACCAACTCTCAAATAAGGATATTTATATCCAAGATCTATTTTGTGGAGCAAGTGATACAAGTAGAAAAAATGTACGGTTTGTAACAGAGATTGCTTGGCAGGCTCATTTTGTAAAAAATATGTTTATTAGACCAAAGAGTGAAGAGTTAGAGGATTTTGTCCCAGATTTTGTTGTCTACAATGCGTGTAGAGTTGTAGATGATGAGTGGCAAAAACATGGGCTTAATTCAGAAGTATTTGTAGTTTTTAATATTGAAGAAAATATAGCAATTATCGGTGGCACCTGGTATGGAGGAGAGATGAAAAAAGGAATTTTCTCCATGATGAACTATTGGCTTCCTTTGGAGGGTAAACTTCCGATGCACTGTTCTGCAAATGTTGGCAAAAATGGTGATACTGCGCTATTTTTTGGACTCTCAGGTACTGGCAAAACAACACTTTCAGCTGATCCCAAAAGAGATTTAATAGGTGATGATGAACATGGATGGGATGATGAGGGTATTTTTAATTTTGAAGGTGGCTGTTATGCCAAATGTATAGGTTTAAATAAAGAGAGTGAACCTGAAATATTTGGTGCAGTCATTGAGAATGCACTATTGGAAAATGTAGTTTCTGGTGAAGATGGTGTTGTTGATTATTGTGATGCAACCAAAACAGAAAATACTAGAGTTTCATATCCAATTGATCATATTCAAAATCATGAGCCATCACTAAAAGCAGGTCATCCTAAAAATATTATATTTTTAAGTGCTGATGCTTTTGGTGTGCTTCCTCCTGTAAGTAAGCTTACCAAAGAGCAAGCTATGTACTATTTTTTAAGTGGTTATACTGCAAAAGTTGCTGGTACTGAGAGAGGAGTAACTGAACCTGTTGCTACATTTTCTGCCTGTTTTGGAGAAGCATTTTTACCACTTCACCCGACAGTATATGCTAAGCTTTTGGGAGAGAAGATTGATAAATATGGTGTCAATGTCTATCTTGTAAACACAGGATGGACCGGTGGGGCTTATGGTGTCGGTAAAAGAATGAGCTTAAAAGCTACAAGAGCTTGTATTGATGCTATCATGGATGGATCTATACTAGAGAGTGAATTTGCTACAACCAATACTTTTAGATTTAACTATCCTACAACTCTGCCGGGTGTTGATACAAAAGTTCTTAATCCAAAAAATGCTTGGGCGGATAAAGAGGTGTATAAAGCTACAAGAGATAATTTAGCAAAACTTTATATTAAAAACTTTAAAAAGTATTTAGATAAAGATGAAAAATTTGATTATTCGGTGGCTGGACCAAAACTGTAAATAAAAGAGCATTATAAAAAATGCTCTTTTTAACCAAAGGATAGGCATGAAAAAAGTTCTTGTTTTGGGTGGTGGCTTTGCTGGTGTTGAAGCTGCTATAAATCTTCGTAAATATAATTTTGATGTCACACTTATCTCTGACCGTGATTATCTTTATATATATCCCACATCTATCTGGATTCCTACTGGTAGTGTTTTGTTTGATGATGTCACAATAAAACTTGAAAAACTTAAAACTGCACACGGTTTTAAACTTATAATAGACGAGGTTGAGTCTATAAAAAGTTTAGAAAAAAAAGTCTATTGTAAAAATAGTAGTTATTGTTACGAATCTCTTGTAATTGCAATAGGAAGTGGAAAGATGAAACATAAGGGCTTGGAGAATACACTAAGTATTTGTGGTAAACCTACTGAGTCCTTAAAGATAAAAGAGAGACTAGATGCTCTTATAGCAAAAAATGGTGGAAAAATTGCTATGGGATTTGGTGGTAATCCTAAAGATTCAAGTAATGTCAGAGGAGGTCCTGCATTTGAAGTTCTTTTTAATGTACATAATAAACTCCAAAAGTTAGGAATTAGAGATAAGTTTGAGTTGACATTTTTTGCTCCCATGCGTGAACCTGGTAAGCGAATGGGTGATAAAGCTCTAAAAATGATGGATCTATTTTATAAAAAATATAATATAAAAAAACAAATTGGTAAAAAAATATTGGAGTTTAAGCCAGATGGAATCTCTTTTGAAGGTGATATATTTTTAAAGAGTGATTTGACGATGTTTATACCAGCAGGTAGTGGTCATAAAGTGTTTGAAGATTCGGATTTGCCACTGAGTGAGGCTGGATTAATTAAAATAGATGATTATTGTATGGTAAAAGAGAGTGTTTTTGCTATTGGAGATTGTGTAGAGCTTAGAGGTCCTTCATGGCGAGCTAAACAAGGACATGTAGCTGAAGTTATGGCAAGAGCTGTAGCTTTTAATATCAATGCAATTGATAAAGGTGAAAAAGAGAGAAAAGGGTATCTTGAACATTTAAATATTTTATGTATTATGGATAGTGGTGATGGTGCATCTTTTATCTATAGAAGTGATAAAAAGGCTTTTATGATACCATTACCAATTGTTGGACATTGGCTAAAAAAAGGTTGGGGTTGGTACTATAAGAATTCAAAGCTTGGTAAGATTCCAAGAATTCCAGGCATGTGAATTGTGACAAGGAGTGATTATATGAAAAAGAGTATAGGTTTGCTGTTTTTATTTTTAATAGCTATGAGTGGATGTGCTGTTAATGATTTGCAGCAGGATTTAAATAAAGAGCAAATTAGTACAATTGATCAAGAGAGTGACGAAGCAGGTGCACTTACTAAACATAATGAGTTCAGAGAAGCTTTAGGATTGTCACATTTGAAATGGAGTGATCAAGTAGCTATAGATGCACAAAATTATGCAGATACTTTGGCATCAAATGGTAAATTTGAGCATGATGAAAAGAGTTATGCAAATGGACCTTATGGAGAGAATCTTTATAGTATCAAAAAATCATCAGGTTATGAACCTAAACTTTTAGAAGCGGTAGAAAATTGGGCTGCTGAGATTGCTTTTTATAACTACGGAGATAATAGTTGTAGTGTTAGTCCATCTAATCCTCAAACAGTTGGTATCACATCATACAGTACATGTGGGCACTATACTCAAATTATTTGGAAAGAGACAGAGCATGTAGGGTGTGCCAAAGCTAAATATACGGCAGGTGCTTTTAAAAATGGCTATGTAGTTGTCTGTAAGTATAAAAAACCTGGCAATGTAATTTCTCAAAAACCATATTAGGCTCTTAAAGAGCCTTGTGAGTCTGTTCCTTACTAAAGTGTGGCCAAGTAAGCTTTGTACCACCTAGAAGATGAAAATGCAGATGTGATACCTCTTGTCCACCATCTTCGCCATTATTTACGATAAGTCTATAACCACTGTTATCTAATCCCATTTTTACTGCTACTTCTTGTATAAATGGTGTCATTTTTGCCATAAGTTTAGCTGATGTATCTTGAAATTTCTCTACATGTATTTTGGGAATTATTAAAAGATGAATTGGAGCTCTTGGATTGGCATCATGAAAACATAAAAATTCACTATTTTCTAATATTTTATTTGAGGGTATTTCACCTTCTACTATTTTACAAAATATACACACACTTGACTCCTTTTTTATCTAATTTTATTGCAAGTAGGCTTTAATATACTTTTATATACAATCTGCAAAAAATATTTAGGTGTATTATTGGAAAAATTACAAGAGCTTATTGAATCTGCTGATACTCTTAAAGTGCTTGAAGAGGCGCGGATTGAGATATTTGGTAAAAAGGGTGTTTTGGCTGCTGAATTTGCTAAAATGAAGAGTGTTGAAAATTCGAAAAAAAAGGATTTTGCAAAAAATCTTAATATTCAAAAAGCAAAATTGACACAACTATTTGAGAAAAAGAAGATAGTTTTGGAAGAGAGTGCACTAGAAAAACAGATGGTTGATGATGGCGTTGACGTTACGCTTTTTAATGGATTTAATGAGAGTGGAGCTTTGCATCCTATTTCAGAAACTATGAATAAAATTATTGACTATTTTGTTAGTTTGAATTTTTCAATCCAAGAGGGACCATTTGTTGAGAGTGACTTTTATAATTTTGAAGCATTAAATCTTCCAAAACATCATCCAGCACGAGATATGCAAGATACTTTTTATTTAAATGATTCATCAGTCCTAAGAACCCACACTTCACCCGTTCAAATACGAACCATGTTAGAACCTGGTCAAAAACCACCAATTCGCATGATAAGCCCTGGTTCTGTTTTTAGACGCGATTTTGATATTACTCACACGCCTATGTTTCATCAGGTTGAGGGGTTAGTTGTGGATGAAGAGGGAAAAATCTCATTTGCAAATCTTAAATACATTCTTGAAGATTTTTTACACTATATGTTTGGTGATGTAAAGGTGCGGTTTCGTCCAAGCTTTTTCCCTTTTACCGAACCTAGTGCTGAAGTAGATATCAGTTGTGTATTTTGTGATGGGATTGGTTGTAGAGTCTGCTCCAAAACTGGTTGGCTTGAAGTGCTAGGATCTGGAATGGTTGATCCAAATGTTTTTGAAAAAGTTGGATATGAAAATGTTAGTGGATATGCATTTGGGCTTGGAGTTGAGCGTTTTGCAATGCTTATACATAGAATTCCAGATTTAAGATCGCTTTTTGAGGCAGATTTAAGGCTATTGGAGCAATTTAGATGATAGTGACATATGAGTGGTTAAAAGAGTGGATTGACCTTGATGGAATTAATACTGACAAGATATGCAAAAGCCTTAATGCAATTGGTTTAGAAGTTGACTCAGTAGATAAGATTCGTATTCCAAAAGGTGTAAAAGTTGGTTTTGTAAAATCGTGTGAAAAACACCCAAATGCCGATAAACTTAGCGTTTGTCAAGTTGATTTAGGTAGTGAAGTAACACAGATTGTTTGTGGTGCTAAAAATGTTGCAAAAGGACAGTTTGTTGCTGTTGCGACAGTTGGTACAGTTTTAAGTGAAGATTTTAAGATAAAAGAAGCAAAGCTAAGAGGTGTTGAATCACTTGGAATGATTTGCGGTTCAACTGAGATTGGACTGCCGCTGATGAATGATGGTGTGATTGTACTAGATGATAGTATAGGGAGGCTTGAGCTTGGCAAGGAGCTTAGTTCGTATGAGCTTTTAAATGATGATGTTATTGATATAGAGTTAACAGCCAATAGGGGAGATTGTTTAAGTATTTATGGTGTTTCAAGAGATCTTTGTGCTTCATTAAATAAAGATATGAAGGATTTTAAACATAACTTTGATGAAGATAATCGAGGAGTAGCTCGTGTCTTAAAATTGGATGTTCAAAATGGTGTACAGAGTGAAGTTTTGTATAGATTTTTTGAGATTAAAAAAATAGAATTACCGTTTTTATATGCATTTAGACTAGCTTGTATTGAAAATATTAGTGAAGATCCTTTGTTAGATTATCTATCTTATGCAACACATTCAACGGGTGTGCTTTTTAGAGCTTATGATTTTTCAAAGTTAGTTACTAAAGAGTTGGATGAAGTGACTTTGAGTTTAAAGCAAGACTCTTTAGGTTTTGATGCAATTTATTCAAACGATAAACTTTTAAGTGTAGTAGGCATAAATGAAAATGATGAATTTAAAGTTAAAGATTCAGCTTATGCAGTAGTAGAAGCAAACTACATTGATCCTGATCTTATATCGCACAAAAAGAGTTTAAATGATATAAAAACGGATGAGCAATTTTATAGATCTTCAAGAGGTAGTTATAGGGATTTAAAATTTGGTTTTGAGTATCTTAATTGGAAGATTAAAGAAAAAAATGAGATTTCAATATATGCAGGAGTACAAGGTTATAAATTAGCAAGTGAGCCTCGTATAGTCAAGTTAGAGCACTCATTTATAAATAGTTTTATAGGTCAAGAGATTTTGTCTGAAGAAGTTTCACAAATATTGGAGAGATTGGGATTTAAAGTTAAAAGAGTAGATGAACTATTTATAATAACTGTTCCTATATTTCGCCATGATATCTCTAATAGAGAAGATATTATAGAAGAGTTGGTACGGATAATCGGAATTGATAATATCAAATCAAAAGCGTTAAATTTTAGTGAATCAATGAGACTTAATGAGGCATATGTCTCGTATAAAAAGAGAAACCATTTTAGATACAAAGCTGCAAGTATCGGTTTTTTTGAGTCTATACACTACTTTTTTGATAATCTTTCATTGGTTCAAAAGTATGATCTTGAAGTCGTAAAAAAAGAGCTAGATCTAACAAATCCTATAACAAATGAGTTAAATACTTTGAGAACAACACTAATTATGAATCTTTTGAACTCATGTAGTAAAAATATCAAATTTGGTAAAAAAAGTGTTAAACTTTTTGAGATAGGTAGTGTTGTAGATCAAAATAGACAAGAGAGTAAAAAGCTATCTTTTGTTTTTAGTGGAGAGAGAGAAGCTTATGGTGTCAAAAACAGAGCAAAGCCAAAAAATATAGATTTTTTTGAATTTACTAAATTGATATCAATGGTCATTGGAGATATAAAACTTTTAGAGAGTGAGGATGTGAGTAAAATTGTAAGTCCTTATGAGTATGCAAGAGTTATAAGTTGTGATAAAGATATAGGCTACATTGCAAGAGTACATGTTAAGTTAGAAAAAGAGCTTGATCTATTGCCAACATATATATGTGAGTTAGATTTTGATGGGTTAAAATATGAAAATATCACTGCTTCGCCATACTCAAAGTTTCCAGCTTTATCTCGTGATTTGTCGTTAATAGTTCCAAAAAATCTTAAATTTAGTGCTATTAGAGCATATTTGGATAAAGTAGTTCCAAAAGAGGTGGTTTCATATGCACCAATAGATGTTTATGAGAGTAGCGAACTTGGAGATAATTTAAGTGTTACAGTAAAATTTGAACTGCAATCAATGGACAAAACACTTCAAGAGGAGCAAATTGTAAAAATTATGGATGAGATTCTTTTGGGGTTAAAAGAGGAGCTTGGGATAGGTATAAGATGAGTTTTTTAGAGCTAAAATCTTGTAATAAGTTTGAGATTGAGATTGATTCAATCGCTAGTGATAAATCTATCTCGCATAGGTGTGCTATATTTTCACTTCTATCAAATGAACCTTCAAAAATAGTAAATTTTCTTATGGCTGAAGATACTTTAAATACACTTCATATTGTTGAGCAGTTGGGTGCAAAGGTCACAAGAGATAAAGATACGATAACAATTTTGCCTCCAAAAGAGATAGATGAACCTGCATCTATCTTAGATTGTGGAAATTCTGGAACGGCTATTAGATTGTTTATGGGGTTTTTGGCTTCAAGTAAGGGATTTTTTGTTCTTTTTGGTGATAGGTATTTGGCATCAAGACCTATGCGTAGAGTTGCTAACCCACTTCGTGAAATTGGTGCGGTTATTGATGGGCGTAGTGATGGAGATCTAGCTCCCATATCTATAAGAGGTTCAAAATTAAAAGGATTTAATTATGAGAGTCCAATTGCTTCAGCACAAGTTAAGAGCGCTATGATTCTTGCAGCTTTAGATGCTAGCTCACCATCACTATACTCTGAGCCACATCTAAGCCGTGACCATAGTGAGCGAATGTTAAGAGGCATGGGAGCTAAAGTTTTAAATGAAGATGGAAAAATTAGAATATTTCCAAATAAAAAGCCTCTCAATCCCTTAAATATAACAGTTCCATCAGATCCATCAAGTGGTTTTTTCTTTGCAGTAGCAGCTGCTATCACTCCAGGGGCAAAAGTGACGCTTAAAAATATTTCACTAAACCAGACTCGTGTTGAAGCTTATGAAGTTTTAAAACAGATGGGTGCGAAAGTTATTTTTGTAGAAAAAGAGAGCAAGTATGAACCAATAGGTGATATAATTGTTGCTCACGGTGAGCTTAAAGCTGTAAAAGTTGAGAAAAATATAGCTTGGCTTATAGATGAACTGCCGGCTTTATCTATCGCTTTTGCATCTGCTAAGGGAGAGAGTGTTGTTAAAAATGCACATGAGCTTCGTGTAAAAGAGAGTGATAGAATATCCTCTGTTGTAAATAATTTAAACAAATGTGGTATTAAAACAAGTGAGTTTGAAGATGGTTACACTGTTGCGGGTGGTGTTTTACAAAGTGCTGTGATTGATAGTTTTGGTGATCATAGAGTTGCTATGAGTTTTGCTATTGCAGGGCTAAAATGTGGTATGAAGATAGAAGATATAGGGTGTATTAAAACTTCGTTTCCAAATTTTGTAGAGCTTTTAAGTCTATTTACAGAGGTTAGTGTTGGAGATTAAATTAGCAAAAAATTATGGATTTTGTTTTGGCGTTAAGAGAGCAATTAAGATTGCCGAAGACTCTTCTAATGCTACAACTATAGGTCCTTTAATTCATAACAATGAAGAGATTAATCGTTTAAAAAATAATTTTAATGTTCTTACTTCAAATAATATTGAAGAATTAGGTGATGCTAAAAAAGTGATTATCAGAACCCACGGTATAGTTAAAGAGGATTTTGAGAAACTAAAAAGTAGTGATATTGAAGTTATTGATGCGACTTGTCCATTTGTAACAAAGCCCCAGAAAATTGTTGAAAAGATGAGTAAAGAGGGGTATAAAATCGTTATTTTTGGTGATGTAAAACATCCTGAGGTAAAAGGTGTAATGAGTTATGCTGTAAATATGCCTAGTGTTGTTATGCGTATAGATGAGTTAAAATCTATAGAGCTAAGTCATAAAGTTGCACTTATCTCTCAAACAACTAGAAAAATTAGTGAATTTCAAAAAATTGTTAACTATTTAGTAGAGGTTGTTAAAGAAGTTCGTGTTTTTAATACAATATGTCATGCAACTTTTGAAAATCAAGATGCAGCAGATGAACTCTCTCTTGAAGCTGATGTGATGATTGTTATTGGTGGAAAAAACTCTTCTAATACTAAGCAACTTTTTACAATTGCACAAAAAAACTGTTTTGATAGTTATTTGATTGAGAGTGAGAGAGAGTTGAAGTTTGAATGGTTTAAAGATAAGAAGATATGTGGAATTACAGCAGGCGCATCAACACCTAATTGGATTATTGAAAGAATAGTTGCAAATATAAGAGAATTTTCAGTAGAATGAGTGAATTTTTGAAAATTAAACCAAAAGGATTGTGATGTCGAATGAGGCGAACGCTAAAGTTCATAGTAAAAAAGCCATAGAAGAGATGGATATAGGAGAAGAAGAAGATTTTGCATCGATGTTTGAAGCATCTTTGAAAAAGGAGAAGGGCGATAGTCTTGTTGAGGGTGTCGTGGTGGCGATTAAAGATGAAGATGAGACTATTCTAGTAGATGTTGGTAAAAAACAAGAGGGTGTTCTTAGAAAAAGTGAAATTTTAGATAAAGATGGTAATTTACTATTTAATGTTGATGATAAAATAAGTGTTGTAATTACTGGTTATAGAAATGAAAGACCTGGCCTTTCGTACAAAAAAGCTATAAGAGGTAAAAAGGTTGAAGAGTTTATCCAAAACTATAGTGAGGATGTTGAAGTCCTTGTAGATGGTGTGATAACAGGTAAAAATAAAGGTGGATATATCGTTGAAGAGAATGATATAGAGTTTTTCTTGCCAAAATCTCAAGCTTATTTTAAAGATTCAAATACAATCGTTGGTAAAAAAGTTAAAGCAAAGGTTATTAAAGTAGATAAAGATACAAAATCAATTGTAATTTCTAGAAAAGTGCTTATTGAGGCTGATCGCCAAAAGAGACAAGAGATAATTGAAGTTCTTTTAGCAAAAGATGATGTAACTGTAGGTGTTATTAAAAAAATTACAAGTTATGGTATGTTTGTTGATGTTGGTGGTGTAGATGGATTGGTTCACTATAGTGAGATTAGTTATAGGGGACCTGTAAATCCTTCAAATATCTATGCTGAAGGTGAAGAGGTAGAGGTTAAAGCTATAAAATATGACCAAGATAAACGTCATCTTTCTCTATCTATAAAAGCCGCGATTGATGATCCTTGGGATGATTTGGCAGAACAGCTTGAAGTTGGTGATGCTGTAAAGGTTGTTGTTACAAATATCGAGCCTTATGGTGCTTTTGTAGATTTAGGTAATGATGTAGAAGGTTTTTTACATGTTTCTGAAATATCTTGGGATAAAAACATCAAACATCCAAAAGATTATCTTGAAGTCAACCAAGAGATTGATGTTGAAATTGTTGAGATGGATTTTGAGAAGAAAAAGCTTAGAGTATCGCTTAAAAATATTCTTCCAAAACCTTTTGAAGGTTTTTCAAAAGAGTATAAGACAAAAGATGTTGTTAAAGGTGTAATTACAACTATCACAAATTTTGGTGCGTTTGTTAAGATTGGAAATATAGAAGGATTGCTTCATAATGAAGACGCTTCTTGGGATCGTAGTCAAAAATGTAGAGACCTTTTTAAAGAGGGTGATGAAGTTGAAGTAAAAATCGTTAGAATTGATTATGAGAAAGAGAAAATTTCATTGAGTAAAAAGGATCTTGAAGAGAGTCCAATCGATCTTTTTGCAAAAAGTCATAAAAATGGTGATATTGTTACTGCAAAAGTCCGTGATAAAAAAGAATTTGGGGTTTTTGTAGAGTTAAATGACGGTGTTGATGCTTTAATTCGGCATGAAGATCTTGGAGAGAAAAAAGCTGAAGATTTGGAAGTTGGCGAAGAGATAGAGGCTGCAATTGCTTTTATTGATGTTGATAAAAATAGGATTAGACTCTCTGTAAAAAGAGTTACTCGTATAAAAGAGAAAGCCCAGCTTGATGCTTACAATAATGATGAACGATCGACATTAGGTGATGTGTTGAAAGATCAATTAAAATAGAAAATAAGTAAGGTTTATGAAAAAAGGGTATTTATATCTTATTTTTCTTGCCCTTAGTGGTATTGTAGTGTTTTTGATAGCTTTTGTTTTTAAGTTGTCAAATCCAACTCGTACTTCTATGTCTATCAAAGATAATATTTCAAAAGATTCCAGAAATTTACCCCAGATTATGAGGGTGCAAAGCTATGATAATAGTTGGATTGGAAAAATTGCAAAAGAGAAACATCAAAATAACTACTTTTATCCAATTGAAAAATTTCATATAGAGTTTAATTAAATATAGGGGAAAAAATGCAAATAAAAAAAATTATAGTGTGTGATGCAATACACCAAGATGGAATAGATATACTAAAAGCTTGTGATGATATTGAGTTTTTAGATGCTTCAAAAGAGTCAAAAGATAAATTGCTTGAAATAGTTGGAGAGTATGATGTAGCGATTACTAGAAGTTCAACAGATGTTGATCAAAAGTTTATCGACTCAGCTGTAAATTTAACATCGATCGTAAGAGCTGGTGTTGGTGTTGATAATGTAGATATTGATGGTTGTAGCAAAAGAGGTATTGTTGTTATGAATGTACCTACAGCAAATACTATCGCCGCAGTTGAGCTTACTATGGCTCATCTGCTCTCATCTGCTAGAAGTTTTCCAAATGCAAATAATCATTTAAAAATAGATCGTATATGGAAGAGAGAGAAGTGGTATGGAATTGAGCTTAAAGGTAAAAAGATAGGTGTTATTGGATTTGGCAATATAGGTTCAAGAGTTGCTAAAAGAGCGTTAGCTTTTGAGATGGATGTAGTCTCTTATGATCCATATATTGATCCCTCTCGTGTGCTTGAGAGTGGCGTTGCATACACAACAAATTTTGATGAGATACTCTCATGTGATTTTATCACTATTCATACTCCTAAAAATCAAGAGACGATTGATATGATAAATTATAAAGAGATTGAGAAGATGAAAGATGGTGTAAGGCTTATCAATTGTGCAAGAGGGGGACTTTATAATGAAGATGCACTTTATGACGGATTAAAAAGTGGTAAAATTGCATATGCGGGAATTGATGTTTTTATAAAAGAGCCTGCAGTTGACAACAGATTATTGGATCTTGAAAATATCTCAGTTACTCCTCATCTTGGTGCAAATACTTTTGAATCACAAAAGAAGATAGCAACCCAGGCAGCAGAACAAGCAATAAGAGCTGCAAAAGGTATAAGTTATCCAAATGCACTGAATCTAGCTTATAAAGAGAGTGAATTGCCTGAATTTGTGAAACCATTTTTAGAGTTATCTGGAAAAATTGGCTATTTGGCTGCTCAAATTAATTTAGGCCAAGTAAAATCTCTAAAAGTAATTGCAAAAGGTGATGTTGGTGATTATCTTGAACCTTTGACTACCTTTGCGCTTGTTGGCTCTTTAAAAGCATCCATGGGTGAAAAGATAAATTATGTAAATGCTGATTTTGTAGCTCGTGAGAGATCTATTGATGTCCAAAGTATTAAAGAGGGAAATTTAACTGAGTATAAAAATAAGATTGAAATCGTACTGACTACGGATAAAGAGAGTATAATTATTGGTGGAACTGTTTTTGATGAGGGGATTGAAAAAATTGTCCATATAAACAGTGTAAAGCTTGATTTTAAACCAAAAGGTAGAATGATTTTTATCTCAAACAGTGATAAGCCAGGGGTTATAGCTGATGTATCTCACTGTCTTGCTGAATATAATATCAATATCGCAGATTTTAGATTGGGTAGGGGAGATGATGGCAATGCCTTTGCTGTAGTACTTGTTGATGATCCAATTAATAAGGAGATATTGAAAAAACTTGAAAATATAAGAAATTGTAATAAAGTTTCATATGCGGTACTATAACAATAACTTATAGTAAAAAGAGATTTTTTTAATATGAATATAAGTATATATCGTGTAGAATTGCCCCAAAATTAATAATGGGAGCAACAGGTGAAAAAACTACTATTATGCTCTTTGTTGCTTTTTGCTCCGTGTTTACAAGCAAAAAGTGATAAAGTTTATGAAAATTTATCACTAAAAGACGCACTTTTAATTGTCCAAAAAGATAATTTAGAGATAAATATCGCAGACTTTGAGAAGAGTGTTGCAAAACTTGGTCTTAAAATTGCAAAAGGTTACTCTTATGGTAAATTAGAGACAAAGTTAATGGGGCTTAGATCTAATGATGCTGGAAATGTATTTGGCTTTAAGCTTCAAAGTAGAGAGGCTAGTTTTAGAGATTTTGGTTTTAGTGAGTTTTTAGGTGGTGTTGGGGAGGCTATCGGAAATTCAGGTGGTGATTTCGGTACATTTTCTAACATAATGAGCAACCCACAAATGGGTGATCAACTCTTAAATACAACTCCCGATGATTTAAATTATCCAGATGCTAGGAATCATTTTGATTTGACATTGATGTATATGATTCCACTTTATACTGGGGGTAAACTCTCAAATTATAGATCTATTGCAAAAAAAATGGTTAAAATGAGAGAGTTTGACAAACAAAAAATTGAAGCAGAGAAAAAGTACGAGGTACATAAAACTTATTCAGATATTTCACTTTTGTATCAATTTGAGGAAGATTTAACAACTATCAAACACAATATTGAAAAATTAAGAGAATCTATATTAACAATGCGCGAAGAGGGTTACGCAAGAAAAACTGATCTTTTGGAAGTAGAGTCAAAACTTTCAAATGTTGAGAGAATGCTTTTTCAAGCAAGTGCAAACAAAGAGTTATCTTACCAGTTTTTAAGCTTTTTGCTCAATAGCGAAGTAAAATCAATTCAGAGAATCTCTTTAGATGATCATGTAGATGAGATACCGCTTAAAAATGTTCTTGAAAAAAATTTAGATATTCAAAAAGCGGAACTAGGATATAAGATTCAGTCAAACATGGTTAGTGTAGCCAAAGCCTCTTTTAAGCCAGAAGTTGGCGCATTTGTTGAGTATGGTAGCAGTGATGATAAGTTTTTAAATGATTTTAAAAAGCATGATAGATATACAGTTGGTTTGCAAGCAAAATTAAATATATTTAATGGTGGCATTGATAATGCTAAAATAGAGCAAGAGAAGATCAAGCATTTAAAGGTAAAAAAACAGACTTTGTTGGCAAAAAAAGGTATAGCTTTAAAATATAAAAAAATTGATACTCAAATAGCAAATTTAAGTAAACAGGTTGAGAGTATTAAAAAAGAGATAGAGCTTAGTAATGAAATTTACCAAGCGTATAAAGAGCGATATAAAGAGGGGTTGGCATCTATAAATGATGTTGTTATTAAACAATCACTTCAGATTCAAAAACTATTAAAGCTATTAAATCTTCAAAATAGTAGAAATAAAAAAATCTTACAACTTCGCAAATTAGCGTATTAGGAGCAAAAAAGTGAAAAAAATTATAATTTTAATGTTATTGGTAACTGCATATATTAATGCTTCTGGGTTTGAGTTAGCAGGTACCGTGGTATCAGACAATAAAAAGATGCTTACAAGTAGATACATGGGCTTTATAACTGAGGTAAATGTTGCTGAGGGAGATTATGTAAAAAAAGGTGATCTTTTGTATGTGATCGATTCTAAAGAGATTGATAGTGCTAAAGCACAGGTAGAGTTAGCTATCGGTCAAGCACTACTTTCACTTGGCATGTATCAAAGCCAACATACAAATGTACTTTTAAACCTTCAAAGAAATAAGAGATTGTATGCTAAAGATATCGTCTCAAAGTTTGAGCTTGAAAATTTAGAACTTGCTGAGAAAAATTTAAGAGATATGATTAAAGTTTCTAAAAAACAGGTTGCACAAGCAAGAGCAAGGTTAAAAGAGGTTGAAAATCAATATAACTATTTAAGAGTAAAAGCTCCAAATGATGGTGTAATAGTACAAAAAAATATAAATGAAGGTGAGATGGCGATGCCTGGCATGCCAGCACTTATATTAACCGATCTTAGCCGTCTGAAAATTGTTACTGAAGTTTCTGAAAAAAATTTAAAACATATTAAGGTTGGTGAAGAGGTGAGTGTTTCTATCCCTTCAGTTTCACTCCAAACTACAGGTAAGATAGCTTCGATTATCCCTAGTTCAAATCCCATGACGCATTCATTTAAGGTAAAGATTAGCTTTGATACTGCTGGTAAAGTGATTTATCCTGGGCTCTATTCAAAGATAGCATTTAAATAAAAGGTCATATTATGCAAGAGAAAGATGTATCAAATATTG
>CAYUSV010000045.1:0-10649 GCA_964447385.1 uncultured Campylobacterales bacterium
ATATTACAAACTATATTGTACCTAACTAAATATATATTACCTATTATGATGCCAAAACATCAAATAGACTCTCATCTATTTGCATTATATTGTCTTCATCAATTTTCATAAGAGGATTATGTCCGTTTAGCCGTTTTGCTATGACTACCCATTTGCTTTTTTCAATAACTTTTTGAGTATCAAACTTTGTTTTATGAAGTTCTAAATCTTCTATAGCTTCGCTCACAATTCCGACTAAAATAGGCTTATCAAAACCCATTTTTATATCACAATACGCCTGTATAAAACCAGACCTAAAACTATCTACAAATATCATTTTTCCCTCTAATTCAAACCATTTAGCTATATAAAATAGAGTTATTGATGGTACACTATTTAAAAAAGTAAATGGTGATGGTAGTTTGTTGTCTATACAGATAGTTTTGCACGTTTTTAGTGTTGAGTTTAGGTTCCCAGTAGGACTTGCAAGATAAACAGCAGAGTCTTTGTCTAGTGATTTAATTGTGTTTTGTAGTCCGTATAGTGTTAAATTTATAAAATTATCCGTTCTGTTAAATCTCTTTTCCAATAACGCCTTTTTATCTGTTGCAACATCTACTATGGTATCTTCATAATTACAATATGCGTATATATACATTTATAACTCTTTATTAAAATTTAAAATCAAACAGCTATTGTTCCCACCAAAACCAAAATAATTTAGCAGATAGCTTCCATTTTTTGCTACTAATTGTTTGTTTGTTGGATAGATATCACAATCATTTTTTTCATCACAATAGTTTAAAGATTTGGGGATAAATCCTTCATTTAGACAGCCTATAAATAAAACTAATTCATTTAGACCACAACCTCCCATTGTGTGACCTATAAATGGCTTTAGTGTAAATACAGGGGGTAATAGATCAAATACAGCATGTATTGCTTTTGCTTCTATTTCATCGCTTTGGAAAGTACCGGCTGCATGAGCTTTGATAGCTATAATCTCTTGATTTTTTATATTTGCATTTTTTAGAGAGTCTTTTATAATGTGTGCTATTTTAGAACCATCTGGTTTAGAGCTTGTGATATTTGTTGTATCAACTCTAGTTGCACCACCACTAATACAAAATTTACTTTTCTTTTTACTAATGACAATTGCTGATACAGCTTCTCCGAGTATTGTTCCATCTCTATCTTGGCAGAAAGGTTTAATCTTCTTTGGCGATAAAAGCATAAATGTATCAAAACCTGCAAAACATAACTGATTAAAAAGCTCATATCCAACTACAATAGCTTTATCAATAAGTCCACATTCAATCATATTTTTAGCTTGGAGTAGTGCATTTGAACTTGAACTACATGTTGAAGATATGATAGTTTCAAATCCTTTGATACCTAGTCTCTTTTTTAGAGTAAGGTTAATGGTTTTGATATTGGCATCTTGTAAAATTTCAGAAGTTTTGTTATAAATATCTTCATTTAATGCGATGTTTATTGAAGATGTTCCTGTAAATAGAGCAATATCTTCACTATTATCAATATCTGCCATTTTTAAAGCGCTAACTATCGTTTTTTCTAAAATATCAAAAAAATCTTCTTGTTTTAAATCTTTGATTTTATAGTATAGATTTTCTCTATCTTTTAGAGTGTTAATTTTAGATATATTGGTTCTTTCTTCTTTTATAGCGTCTATATTTTGCTCTAAATTTTCACCGATTGCGCTAATGATTTCATAGCCATTTATATATATCATTTTGATTCTATGTATGTTGCTAATGTATTTATGCTAAGCATTATTTTTCTTATCTTTTTGGGGTCTGTTAATTTTATTTGGTACTCATTTTGTAGTGCAATGGATATTTGCAAAACATCTAATGAGTCCAGTCGTAATGGATGGTTAGGAGAAAAAAGTTCATCATCGTCACCAACCTCTTTTATATCAATATCTTTATCACACTCATCTATAATCAGCTGTTTTAATTTTTCTCTTAATTCCATATCTATATAGTCACTCCCTCTCATAAAAATAAGTTGCAAAAATCATACAAATTATACCAAAAGTAACCAATACAAATGATTCAAATAGTACTGCTGTATAATTTGAATTTCGAACAAAAACATCTAACATGCCTTCAAGCCCCCAGTGCATAGGAGAGACAATGGTTAACTTTTGCATCAGTGGTGGCATGACTATTTGTGGTACCATTATACCTCCTACTGCACCCATTATGACATTACTCAAAGCTCCAATGGTAGTTGCTTGTTCAGTTGTTTTTGCAATACTAGAGAGTAAAATTGCAAAACCAATAGCAGCAACACTAATCGCTAGTGAGATAATAATTAATCCAGATAGTTTTACATCCAAATCAAATTTATCACCACCTAAAAGTGGCACAAGATAGACACCCACAAGTATCATTAGCCATATCTGAATTTGGTTAATAATGACATAAGGAATTGCTTTGCTTGCAAAGATAGTTGGTTTTGAGATATTCATACCTTTGAGTCTTTTAAATGTTCCAAAATTTTTTTCAGTGATAAAAAGTGTTGAGATAGGAATGATAACAAAAAACATACAAAACACTATCCACGCCGGTACATTTTGTTGTGTTGCTGTTGGGATAGTTCTTTTCTCTTTAGTTTTATATAGATGCTCTACAGCTACAAGAGTATCTAGGGGAGTTATCTTGATTTTTTCATCATACATTGTCATAGAGTTAACAATATTTCTCATTTTCATTTTTGCTAAAATTTCTATAATTTTTGATTTAAAAAAGAGTTTAATGTTTGGTTTTGTTATTGATGATGTGTATAGTGTTATTAATTTTTGTGAATCTACTTTATAGATATTTTTTGAAAAATTTGTACTGATTAGTATTGCAAATTTGTACTGTTCATCTTTTACTAAAGCTTTTGCTTCGTCTATGGATGAGTTTACAACAAAACTAAGGCCTTTTTGGTTGTTTAACTCTTTGATAAACTCTTTTGATTTATTACCTTCATCTAAATTTACTAAAATATACTTAAATGATAACATCCTATACTCATTGTAAGCATCTTTTAGAGCAATTGACATAATCAAGATAAAGATGCTTGGCATTAAAAAAAGCGCCAACAATGCAGCTTTATCACGATATAGTGCTAAAAACTCTTTTTTAAGGGCAAATATAAATTTCAATCTCTTAGCTCTTTATTTGTGAGATTTAAAAAATATTTTTCCAAATTATGTCCGTAGTCTATGGATTTAATTGTTTTGTTGTTTTGGATAAAACCATCTAAAACAGACGGAAGTTGATCTAGCGTGATTTCATAAGAGTCATCATTACAGATTACTTTTGCCATTGTATTTTCGTTTAGAATATCTTGAAGTTTTCCCTGTTTGATGATTTTGCCATTGTCTATGATTGCTATTTCATCGCATATTTGTTCGACCTCTTGCATGTAGTGTGAAGTATAGATAACTATTTTATCTTCACTTTTCATCTGTTTTATAGCTTCCAAGATAAAATTTCTTGATTGGGGATCTATGCCTACTGTTGGTTCATCAAGATAGATAATTTTTGGATCATTAAGTAATCCAATAGCAATATTTAAGCGTCTTTGCAATCCTCCAGAGAGAGTATGCGCCATAGACTTAACTACCTTTTGGAGTTTTGTAGTATCTATCACATGTTCAATTTTTGATTTTAAGTTTTTGCCAGTTAGTCCGATAATGCCACCAAAAAATTCAAGATTTTCAAAAGTTGTAAGCATAGGATAAAATGCTAAATTTTGTGGAACCAAAGATGATATAGATTTAATATAGTTTATATCATCTTTAATATTTTTGTTATCTATTAAAATTTCACCTTCATTAAAAGGAGTTAATCCCATTAAAATAGATATCAAAGTACTTTTTCCAGCTCCATTTGGTCCTATTAATCCAAATATAGACCCTTTATCTATTGTTAAATCTAATCTATCTAGTGCTAAATTTTTGTCATAAAACTTTACTAGATTTTTAATTTTTATTGACAAGTTTAATACTCTATGTAGATAAAATGTTTATATAAATTTACCATTGTTGATTAATTCCCTTATTTTAACGATATCTAAATCCATCCTTCTATCCTCTATCAAAGGTTCTACCTCTGTTCTGATAATATTATATATCTTTTCCAAATGTGGAGATATGCCTTCTTTTTTTCTGATATCAACAGCTTGTGCAAGACCAATCATTGCAATGGCTAACATGTTTTCTAAATTTGGTAGTTGATTTTTAAAGTGTATAGCAGCAGTTGTACCCATGCTCACTTTATCTTGATTCATTGATTCAGTTGGACGAGAAAATACACTAGCCGGGGTTATGTTCATCATCACATCTGCACTTAGTGAACTTAGCGTAATTTGCATAGCCTTAAAACCATGAAAATAGTTTTTATCACTTAGTTTTAGATTTTCTCCCAATCCTCTATTGTATTTGTGATCTACAAGTATTGCAAACTGCTTATCGAGTAGATCAGCAACATTTGCTGCACTGATCCTTAGTGTATCCATAGCGTGTGATACATATCCCCCATAAAAATTCCCACTTGTGTAAATTTTTTGATTTTCGTGGTCGATAATAGGGTTATCGTTGACTGCATTTATCTCTGTCTCAACCCATGTTTTTGAAATTTCTAAATTATCCCAAACTACACCAAGTACTTGAGGTGAACATCTGATAGAGTATTTATCTTGGATATTGAGTGCTTTGTTGTTAAAAAAGTCATCATATCTCTCTTCTCTTGAGTGTGTTAGTTTTGTATTGTTTAGTTTATTTAAAATATCTTTTGCCACAGCAATTTGCCCATCAAATGGTTTTACATTATGCACAAGAGGTTGCAAAGGTGTATCATCAGCATAAAGTACTTCAAAAATACCAGCAATAAAACTATTGTAACTTTTTAGTAAAAGTTCAAACTTTTTCATAGCATGAGTTGCTATAGCGCTCATAGAAGCAGTACCATTCATAATAGCTAATGCCTCTTTAGGTTGTAGCTCATATGGTTCAATATCTAGCGAATTATATACATCTATAGTTTTTTTAATTTTACCTTTGTAGTAGACTTCTCTCTCTCCTGCGATTACAGCGGCTAGGTATGAGAGGGGAGTTAAGTCCCCACTAGCTCCAACTGATCCCTGTTCAGGGATTACCGGTAAAATTCTATGGTTTATTAGTAGCTCCAATCTTTTTAATAAATTGTAGCTAATACCAGAGTATCCTTTTGATAAACTAATCATTCGTATAAGTACCAAATAAAATGATTCAATTTCATCAAGGTTTTTACCGACACCACAGCCATGAAATCTAAAAAGATTTTTTTGTAGTATTTTAGACTCTTCAAAGAGTAGATAGTTTTTCCCTGACTCTCCATAGCCTGTTGTAACACCATAAATAGGTTTACCATTTTTTATCTCATTGACCAAAAAATCATGAGCTTTTGCAATTAACTCTTTAAATTCATAAGAGTCACACAGTCTAACACAATTTGCTTGCATGACATTTTGTAAACTTATCTTATCGCCTGATACGAAAACTTCCATTATTTCTCCCAAAATTTATAAAAATTATACCATTGCCTAGGGTATTGATTTAAAATATTTTCCAAATATTTAACATAACTATTTGCCATTTTTTCAATAGCATCTTCTTTTGATATTGACTTATCAGCTCTAATAGGGTCTGAAAAAAACAGTTTATACTTTTTGTCATTGATCCTAATAACACTAACGCCTATTAAGTCAACATTTCTATTGTAGGCAATTTCGAAAGGACTTTTATTGAATTTTGCAGCTGAATTAAAAAAACTTATTTTTATAAATTTATTTTCATTCATAAATCTATCAGCCATTATGGCGACATACTCATCTCTTTGTAGAGCTTGTGCAATTTTAACGCTAGACATCAATCCCTCATCAAGATTTATAGTTTTTACTCTTGAACTATTTTTGTATTTAAGTGAGTTTTCATATTTTTGTATAGAGTCTTTTAGCTGTTCTGATCCGACTATATTTACAGTATAATCCTCAAGCTTAAATGCGGTAAAAATGTTTGCCCAGTTGCCAATATGAGACAGAACTATAAGTTTGCCACCATTTTGTTTTAAAAAATGCTCTTCATTTACTCTTTGAATCTCAAAAATATCTGGAGTAATTCTTGATACAAATCTATCAAACAGAGATAGTGCAAATTGGTTGATATGTAAAACATACTTTAAAAAACTATAGGGTTTTTTGATTTTTTTGTAATAATCTTTTATTGCTTCTCTCTCATTTTTTGTAACGATAGCATAAAAAATTGATACAAACCAGATAACAAACTTTGCAGCTTTATACCCAACAACTCTATAGGTCATCAAAATTATTTTATAACCTAGAGTACTACCTCTTTGTTTTATCCACACCTAAAAGGTTACCTCATTATTTTTAATATAGTCTTAAATTAAGTAGCCATTTAAAGCTACTTAAATAGTTATGTCAATTAGCGTACTTTCCCTCTTAGTGTTACAGCATTCATTATCTTGCCATCTTCACACTCAAATTGAGTAGAGCTTGAAAATTTATTTCTTTTATGAAAACTATAGATATCTACAACAGATTTTTTACCTTCTTTTATAGCCCTATCTTGTAAAGCAATAACTGCAGATAAAAATGCTCTATTACATGCCTCATCCATCTCTTTGTTTGCGCCATTAGTTCTTTTGATTGTGGTGTATTCGTGACCAGTACTGCCACTATCACCAAAAGATAGTCTAATATCTTTGGACACACCGGCATTTGCACGAGTATCACTTAATGCCTTTTGAATAGACATTTTTTGTACCCCTTCAGCCGCACAACCGCCTAGCATACTAGCTAGTCCCAAAGTGATAACAATCAATGTACCTCTTTTCATAAAAAACCTCCAAAATTTAAAATAGAGGCGATGTTATCATAACTTAGATTTAATTCAGGTTATTAATTCTTATCTTCTTTCCTAAGTGATTTTTTTTAATTTCATCTACTTTTTTAATTTCGATTTTAATATTTATATTTTTAAAAGAGTTTTGTAAAATATCTTTTACAATAAAATTTAACTCTTTTATATCTAGTTCACTTTTAATAAGTACTAACAATTGTTCACTCTTATGAGAATTATTATGAAATTTTAAGACAATAATAGTCTCTTCTATGTGATTGTTTTCTTCTAAAAGATTTTCAATTTCAACTAGTGAGACTCTTTTACCTGAAATTTTAGCAATTTCGCTAACTCTACCCAATAGTTTAAACCTATTTTTTTTTATCTCTACCAAATCTGTTGTTATAAATGGTTGTTTTAATGTTTTAATCTCTTTTGTATAAATCTGTTTTGAAACATAAGGTGACTCTACACTTAAAGTACAGCAGTTTACATCAATGTTCACATCTTTTAGTGGTGTCCAATACTCTTGAATGTTTAGTTTATAGCCAATACCACCAGTTTCGCTTGAGCCAAATAGTTGGATAATGTTACTGTTAAATTTTTTATTGATTAGATGAATAGTCTTATCTTCCAATCTAGCAGTTGAACTTAAAAAGGTTATATTGTCTTTATGGCTTTGGTTGTTTAGCTTAGTTAGTGCATTTAAAAAGACGGGATTTGTAACACACAAAGTTTTTTTATCTTCTGCTAATTCTAACAGCTCATGAGGTAAAAACTCCTCCTTTAATACTACTTGTGCTTTTAGTTCATTTGGTAGTAAAACACCGGTTAAAAAGCCATATATATGTATGAGAGGGACAGTGACTATGATTCTTTCAAAATTGTATGAGTGAAACAGAGAGACTAAAGTCTTTAACTCTTTAAATATATTGTTTGTGCTTTTTAAAACGCCAGTAGGTTCGCCACTTGTACCTGATGTAAAAAAAATGGCACAGATATCACTGTTGATTGATGGAAAATCAATCTCTTTTACTCTTTTGTTAATTGAAGATATATTTGGATCATACAAGATAGGTACGATGCCTTTATCCAAAGCTTTATGTAAAGATGCGTATAGCTCATGTTGTTTAAAATTTTGAAATGTCTGAAACTTCTTGTCTTCTGTATCTATGTGAAGATCAGATAAACCATAGCTTTTTATTTCGCCACTATTATCTTTATAAATTATGTTTTTCAAAATAGATTAAAAGTCGTTTATATCTAGGCTTGACTTTGCATAGTTTGATACATTGCTCTCAAAAAAGTTACTTTTTATGTCGTTTATATTTAAATGTTTTGTGACAAGTTGTTGTAGATAAGTTGTGCGACTTTTTTCAAAAATAGCATCTAGTCCTATCTTTTCTAGCCTATCATTTGCGTAGTTGTAAACTGTTTGCTCCATAAGTTCATGAGTTAGTCCCATGATAGGGTAGTTATCGAGTAGATATTTTCCATACTCTAGCTCTATATCAACTGCGTCTTGAATCATTTTGTAAGCTTTGTCTACTGTTTTTGTGGAGATTTTGTTCTCTTTTTGGATAGTTTTGAAGATATTTGCAAACAGTGGTAAGTGAGCATTTAATTCATCTCTTGCAATAAACTGTATCATATCTCTTGCCCCTGGAACTTTATCTCCCAAAGTATAAATATAGCTAAATCCAAGCAGAAAATATACACCCTCCAAATTTACACTTGCCATGGCACTTAAAAGCATCTCATCAGCTGTTGTTCCGTCTATGTAGCTTGCAAATTGATCTGCAATTCTTAGGTTTTTTCTGTTTAGTGCATCATCGTGTTTGTAGAGATTAAAAACCTCTTCAGAGTTTCCACAAGCATCTAGTAGTACCGCGTAGCTTTTTGAGTGGTTTACCTCTTGGGCGATTTGAAGAGATAGGACAGATTTTATCAGTCGGTTATTTGCCAATCTTCTAAAGTCGCTTAGGTACTCTTCTTGTGCGCTATCGTTGAAGCTTAGTTGAGCAAAAGTTAATTTGTAGATGGCTTGTTCGTTTTGAGTAAGGAGTGAAAAGTTTTTCTTTTCGCTAGATGTATTTACCTCTGATGGAAACCAAGTATTGGCATTCATAAGATCGTAGATATTGCTGTCCCATTGGTATTTTGAACGGTTAAAATCAACAAAACCAGATGGGCTCCCTCCAAAAATCTTTTCATCTAAGATATCTTCGCCCTTTGGATTGTAGTAGTGAGTGGATTTCATATGTAGTCCTCTAGTTTTATGATAGCTGTAAGCTTATCTTGTTTTTTCTTCATAAAAAATCTATAACGCTCTTTAGAGGCTCTAATGATAGGCACAACATTGTATCTCTCAAAGATATCATGACCTAGTTTTAGATTTACCCAAAACGAATGCCAGATATTATTGCTATGAAGTTCAATGTTTTTTTGTGTCATCCTAAATGGAAATATGTGCACATGAAATTTCTGTGCAGTGTTGTCAAAGGTAGCTGCCGCCATTTCGTATATCTCTTCTATCTGTTCGTTTCCTATAGCATAACAGCCAGTAGAACTACATTTGCCATGTATCATCAGGTATGAGCCAGTTCGGTTTTGGTACTTGTCATATTGGTTTGGGAAACCGATGTTTATCGCCAAATGGTATTTGCTATTTGGTTTTAGTTGGGCTTTTGATACCGTGTAAAATCCTTCGGGGCTCTGTTTGTCTCCTTGTTTTAGTTTTGGTCCAAGTTCCCCTGAGTAGGCACAAATTGTGTAAGTTTTGCAGAGCTTGTATTCTTGTTTTGTTTTGACCCAAAGCTCTAGTTTTTTCTCTTGTTTAAAAATTCTGATAAATATTGGGTCACCAATTTTGGCACCTATTTTCTCAAGACTTTTTTGAAGAGTTAGAGTTTTTTGTATAGGCACTTGTTTTGATTCTGGTTTTTGTTTTATAGTTTGTTTTTGTTTTACAATTTGTGTTGGTTTAACGACAACTGCTGTTTTTTCTGCTGTTGTGCAAGATGCAAAAAAGACAAGAGATATAAGGAGTAAAAAAAGTTTAAAATAGTGCATGCTTCATTTTACAAAAACATAGGATATAATTGACTAAAAAATAGAAATTAATTTGTAGTTTTTTGACAAGTGATTTTTATGGAGAGGGATTTATATCATGATGGAGGGGTTTTTAGGAACTAGGGCTGATTTTGTTGTTGACTTGGTTATGACTATATCAGGATTTTTGCCGTTTTTATTGATATTTACTTTTTATTTGGCATCAATGGGCAAACATGATTTTCATAAAAATTTACAAATAATACTTTTAAGCATAGTTTTAATTCTTGTAATAGCTTTAGAGCTTGATGTGCAGTTTGGAGGATTAGCAGAGATTAGTTCACAAAGTCCATATGCAGGTACAGTTGAGCTTACTGTCGTTTTTTTAGTGCATCTATTTTTTGCGATTACTTCGTTTGTTGGATGGTTTTGGCTTGTCATAAAATCAACAAAAAGATATCCTATCTTTTTTGAATTTGATCATAAAAAATATGGTAAAAGACTTTTTATCGGTATTGTTATGATGGCAATTACCGGATGGATACTTTACTGGATGACTTTTGCTAGCTAATTTTTTCACAAATCTATGTTAGACTAGGGATAAGATTTTATAGGAGAGATGATGAAAAATATAACAAATATTTTGCTTAGTGTGGTAGTTGTTGGATTTGTAGGGTGTGGTAGTACAGGGAGTACAGAT
>CAYUSV010000045.1:10749-14948 GCA_964447385.1 uncultured Campylobacterales bacterium
ATCAGGGTAGTTAAAAACCTCAATTTTTAAGTACCCTCTCCACTCATCATCACTGATAACTTCAATCAAAGCGTTTTCAAGAGGTAGAGTAACTTTGGCATATCCTAGCTCTTTTTTGTTTGAGCCGATAAAAGGTTCGTTGATATTGTATTTACTACTTCTATCTATTTCAAATCCTTTTAAGTGAACTGTTAACTCGCTCTCATCTTGGAGGACAAAACTATCAAAAATTATTTGGTTTAGATTTCTTGTTTGTCCATCTTTTTTGTATGGATATACTTTTAGTGCTCCGCTGTTGTAAACTCTTTGGCTGATAGCATCGCTAACGCCCCATTTTTCATATACTTTTTGTGAATAGACGCTACTTTCAAAAACTATCTCTGCATTTTTACTAAAGTAGTTTGTTGTTTCAGCTATATCATCAACTGTAGCTTGTGTGAGTGTTATTTTAACTCTTTTGTTTGAAGTTAAAAATGTAGATAGAGCCGACCATGCACCTAAATAGTCTTTTATCCCCACATGATCTTTGTGAAATATAGTGTGAGTTGGAGGTTGATTGTAAAATCTTGCGTCTTGTGTTATTGTTTTAAAATAGGTATCTCTTAAGAGTTGATAACCATCGTTTGGTATAAAATTGCCGTTTAGTTGTAGATAGTAGCTTAGTCCTAGAGTATTTGTTTCATCATCTGTTGAGCTTATTTGCCCAACTCTTATATGTTTGTAGTAGGGGCTGTTTGCTATAGAGTTATCGGGGTTTAAATTTGCTTTGATCCACTTGTAGTTCATATGTTTTGAATCGATTGTTTTTTTGACAAAATTTTCAAGGATAGAGACAAGATTGGGGCTACTTGCGGCATAATTCCCTCTGATTACTCCATTGATGGAGAGCCATTTTTTGATCTTTTTTGCACTTGCTAAGTTTTCGACATCTTTTTCTATAAGCCATCTTGTTATGAGCGAGCCCATGCTTCCACTGACTATGTTGACATAATCTGCATCGTTAGTTTTCATAACATGTTTTGCAAACTTACCGATAATTGTTGCATATCTTGGTATGCCGCCTCCATAAATTTTTGTAATTTTTTCTAAATCTTCGATATCTTTTTGAGTGTAATATTCTGGTGGTGTATCTCCATAGTAGCTAGTTTGAGCTATGAGGTTTATATCTTTTTCTTTATCATAGTCATTAAGCGTAGCAAAATCTGTAAAACCGACAACCTTTTTTATATTTGCATCATAAGCCAATGCGCCATAAGTAGCATTTTTTGTAGATCCTTTTTCATTGTATCCGTGCACATAAATAGTAATGGTTTTTTTAGCTCTAATTTGCTCTTTTTGACTTTTTTCTTCTATATTGGTTTGTGTGGTACTATCTTTACTGCTACTTTGACATGAGATAAAAAATAGAGATACACTAAGAAGAAGTATAAAAAGTCTCATGATTTGTTCCTTAGTTTTGCTTGTTCAAGCTCCCAATACTCCATGTTAAAAATATCCTTTTTCTCAAGTGATCGCCAGCCACCGAGAGTTTTGGCTCTTAACATTGCTTTTATGGTAGCAAAGACTATATCTTTTAGTATAAGATTCTCTTTTTCATCTGTGCCAAATACTACAACACCTCTATTTTTGATAACGGCATATCTTGGAGCGAGATCAAGCATGATTTCATCTTTTGCAAATTTGTTAAAATATTCTTTATATGTTAGTATGAAATTTTTAAGATCATCTTCAAAATCTTTATCAATTATCAATGGAAATGGTTTTGTTCGCAAGACATGTTCTGGGGTCAAAGGTCCTTTGTGCAATATATCATCTACATCACAAAGTGTACTAAAGTAGTAAGCCTCTTTTTTATCAATTATATCTGCTGTGACATCTGTACCTCTTAGTTTAGAAATTCTCTCTTGATAAAGTTTAAGCTCATCAGAGGTTATAGGCGCAAGATTTGGCGCATCTATCTCTAGCTTTTCTTCTGCTTTTGTTACGATATCTATCATCTTTTCATAAGAGGTTTTTGCATCATCATCAAATGTAAATACGCCATGATGAAGGAGTATTATCCCATCAAGTGTTTGCCAATCTATATCTTTTGTCTCTTCATATATCTTTTTTGCCAAAATAAATCCAGGCATGACATAATCTATAATGAGCATGTTTTTGCCATATAAATCTTGAATCAGTTTTTTACCGTCTGGTGTATTTGAGATAGTGACAATAGCATCAGCGTGAGTATGATCGACATATTTAAATGGAATAATTGCGTGAAGTATCGCTTCTATTGAGGGGTTTGGTGCATTTTTATCTATCATTGCAGCTTTTTGATCTTTGACCATCTGTGTATCACTTAAGCTATCTCTTGCCGCCATCTCTTTTAGCGTATCTAAATCTACAGCAGGAAATCCCTCTTTTTCAATCGTATCCAAATTCCAGCCGCTTCCTTTGACATATAGCAGGTTGTCTATCTTAACAGATGTGTTTCCGCCCCCGTGAAGTACGAGTTCTTTTGAAGCTCCAAGCAGTTTTGAGGTATAGACGCGCATTGCGAGTGGATCGTTTTTATAAGCTTTGGCTTCTTGGTTGTTGTATAGGTTTTTCATCTTTGTCCTTGATATATAAAAATACAAATGCTATAAATGCTATTATAGCAGAGCTTAAAAAGAGATACTCTCCATAAAATTTACCAGCAATCAAACTTCCAACAAAACCACCAAGTCCAAAACCAAAACCATAATAAAATTGAGAAGCAAGTTTTTTATCTCTATAAAGCGTATATAGATAGCTCAATATTGCTGTATGGTAAAGTGCAAAGCTAAAAGCATGAAGGCTTTGTGAAAGATAAGAGATGAAAAGTGAGTCAGCAAAGAGATAAAGAAGTAACCATCTAACAGCCGTTATAAAAATAGAGAATTTTATAATTTTTAGTAGATCAAACTTGATAATAAAAGCTTGATAATAAAATAGCACAATTTCGCATATCACACCAAAAGACCAGAGATAACTCACCGTTTGAAGTGATATACCATGGTCTGTCTCATAAATGGTAAAAAAGCTGTAAAATGCCCCAAAACTTACCTGCATCAAAAATATACTCACCCATAAATATTTTTGACTAGAGAGTGAAAATGAGCCTGTTTTTTGGTCGGAACTCTTACCAAAATGTCCATCATCAAGAGAGATGATATAAGCAAAAATAGCGCTAAAAACCACACAGATTGCGATAAAATGAAGCCCTATCTCATTGTTAAATATCTGTGCAAGAACTAACGCTATAAGCATAAAACCAACAGAACCCCAGAGTCTTGATTTGCCGTAATGCTCTTTTTTTAATTCGCTTAATGCATAAGTTTCTATGTATGGCAAAACCAATCCAAAAGAGACACCAAAAAAGATATTTGTCAATGCAAATAGAGTGAAATCGTTTATTGATAAATATAAAAGAGGTATCGATATGAGCATCATGACAAGTGTAACATGTAGGACTTTTTTGCTAAGAGTAAATAGTTTTAAAAAGAAAAAAGGTGTTAAAAATCGCATCAGTGGAGGAATAGAGAAAATAATTCCGATTTGTACTGCACTGTAGCCAGTGTTTTGTAATATTTTAGGTAGAAAAATTACCCAAACGCCAATGATTGAGAAGTAGAAAAAGAAAAATGAGGAGATATTAAAAAAACGGTTGCCCATCAAGTCGTTTTGACCAGTGATGTACCACTAAGGATATCATGCAGGCCTCTTCTATCTTTTCTAAAAAAACTTGTAAATAGACCAATTACAGAGAGTAGTACAAGATTGAAAAAGAAAAATCGTAAAAATGCAAGTATGATATTTGGTTTTTCTCCAGTTTTGTTGTCGATAATTTTTATCTCATAGGCTTTCATTCCTGGAGTTTGACCGTTTATGATATAAAAAAGTATGATAATTGTTCCAAGGGGTGCTAGAATATATAACCAACCCAAAAGCAAGTTGTTTTGAAAACTCTCTCTATCTCCCATTACTAAATAGATAATAATATAAAAAATCGGTACAGCAAGTAAAAATGTATCAGTTATGAAAGCTTTAATTTTTTTATTTATGGGAGCATAATGTGATAGATCTTCCTCTTTTTTTTCGGGAATTGTCTGGGTAACTCTGTTCTGTTTTACATCTCGCCATCTCATAGTTTATATTTTTGCCTCTATATTTTTAAATTATTATATCAAAAA
>CAYUSV010000046.1:0-14084 GCA_964447385.1 uncultured Campylobacterales bacterium
CCTTTGAGCCATTTTTTCTCATTGAGCTCTTTTGGTGAATTTTCAACTCTTAATCTAAGTACTTCTTTAGCACATCTTGCAAATTCTGCTTTGTTGTTTTTACTCTCTTTCATACATTCTAGGACTTGCAAAAGTCCCCATCCTTGGTTATTGTATCTTTCACTCTCTTTTATACCCTCTCCTTTAAAATTGACATAATCAATGAGAAGATAATAGCCACCTTTTTCATTTGCAACCAAATCAAACATCTTGACAATTCTATCATGTCTACTCACATCGGTAGCATTCAATATCTTTGGCAAGGCGTTATTGATTCTGTTTGCTAGAAAAAGCGCTTGAAGAGAGATAGTTTGTTGCAAAAACTCTCGAAGTTCATTAGATTTTGGATCCTTTAACATCTCTTGTCTGTTGCTCCATGGATTGTATTTAATATCCATAAGCCATTTAGGCATCAAAATACCTTGATATTTCATAAATTCTAAGAGTTTTGGAAAACTCTCGTCAAATTTTTTATTGACCCCTTTTGGATACCAGATAAAGTGCCCTATTCCAACCGAAGCAAATGGCTCTTGATCGTTCCAATAAACCAAATACTTAAGTTTACCTGAACACTCATTTTGATAAATTTTTTGGGCAATTGTTGTAAGTTCAAATATCGAAAACTCGATATCTTTTGCTTTAAGCAAATTAGTAAAAACCAAAACAACAAACAAAAGTTTTAAGAGATTGATGTGATACTCCAACTAATATCTTCACCTGCATACATCGGCACAACACTACTGTAAATATCAGGTACTTTAAAAGATTTTTTCTCCAAAATGACCTCTTTTTGAATTGGAGTAAAATCATATATCTCTCTAGCATTATCACTTACAAAAGCTTGTAAATTAGATAGTTTGTTATGCTCTTCAAACAATTGAGCTAAAACTTGCAAAGCAATAGGAGCAGTAAACACACCAGCGGCACAACCACATGACTCTTTTGCACTTTGTGGATGTGGAGCAGAATCACTTCCAAACATTACTTTAGGATGTGCGCTTAAAGCCACCTCTTGTAGTGCATCTCTATCCTCATAACGCTTTGCAATTGGTTTACAAAATAAATGAGGCGCTAAAGCTCCTCCTGCGACATCATCAAGTGTTATCAAAAGATGGTGTAAAGTAATCGTCGCATAAAGGTTTGGATGACGATCTAACGCCTCTACGCTATCTTTAGTAGTGATATGCTCCATGATGATTTTTAGATTTGGAAATTTAAGAGCTAACTCTTCATAGGTAGGTATAAACTCTTTCTCTCTATCCATAACAAACCCATTGCTCTCTCCGTGTACACAAAGTGGGATTTTAAGCTCACTCATAGCTTCAAGCGTATTTTTTAAACTTTTACTATCTATACTACTCACCCCACCCTCAGAATTTGTTGTAATTCCAGCAGGATAAAGCTTGATAGCACTGATATGGTTTTTAGCGTCTTTTAAAAACTCATAACTATAATCATCTTTAAAAAAAAGAGTCATCAATGGTTCAAATTCAATATCACCAATTGCCTCTTTTATTCTATTTTTGTACTCTTTGACACTTTTTATTGTAGTTATGGGAGGAACAAGGTTTGGCATTATGATAGCCCCGCTAAAAGTTTTAGCGCTCAGCGAAGCAACAGTTTTTAGCATTTCGCCATCTCTAAGATGAAGATGCATATCTAAAGGGCTATTTAGTATAAGTTGCATAATACTCCTTTTGGAATATTATACCAATAAGAATTAAAGCAATCCTTTCGCCTTGTTTATAACTTCATTTAACTTTTGTTCATAAAGCTTTGCATTGTTTTCGTCAGTCGATTCAAATCTTGTAACAATCACAGGAGTTGTATTTGATGCACGCACCAATCCCCAGCCATCTTCAAAGATTACCCTAACGCCATCAATATCAATAATCTCTTTGATCTTTGGAAAATCCTTTGGTGGATTTTTTAAAAGCTCTTTTACTTTATCAATGAGTAAAAATTTCTCATCCTCAGTTGTTTTAACTTTGATCTCTTCGGTAGAGTATGTTTTGGGTAAAGACTCTATCTCTTTATCTAAATCCATGCCATGTTTTATAAGCTCTAAAACTCTAAAAGTTGCATAAAGTGCATCATCATAACCAAAATAACGATCATTAAAAAAGATATGACCACTTACCTCAGCTGCTAAATCGGCACCTGTTTGGCGAATCTTTACTTTAAGATTTGAGTGTCCAGTCTTATACATGATAGCCGTTCCAATCTTATTGATCTCATCATACATCACTTGTGAACATTTTACCTCTCCGATAACTGTCGGAGTTTTCATATCTTTTGCAAAAAGTATTGCTAGCTCGTCACCTTTGATATTGTGCTTTTTTGTTAGGACTGCTATACGATCAGCATCTCCATCATACGCAAAACCTAATTCAAAATCACCCTTTAGTTTTTCTTTTATATCTACCAAATTTTCTTCAACACTTGGATCTGGATGGTGATTTGGGAAAGTTCCATCGGGCTTTGTGTACATACTCTCAAAATCAAGCTCTAATCTCTGGAAAATATCAACAATTGCAACACCAGCAACACCATTTCCACAATCTAAAATAATTTTTTTATCTAACCCTTTTAAATGATTAAACTCTTTAACCATAAAATCGATATATCGATTTTTTACATCTATCGGTTTTGATGTAGTATTGTCTTCAATAACCATCTTTTCATTTTTTAAGATTTCATCACCAAGAGCATAAATTTCATCACCAAAAAATGGTGCATGATCTACTGTTATCTTAAAACCATTATATTCAGGAGGATTGTGAGAACCTGTAATCATAACAGAAGCCGATGGAGTTATGCCATCAAACTCTTGATAATTTGAAAAATAGTTAATAGGCGTAGCTACAAGTCCCATGTTTAGCACTTTAACATCGGCTTTGTTAAAACCACTTGTAAGCCACTGGCAAAGTTCAGGTGAGTGAACTCTTGCATCATATCCAATCGAAACATACTCACCTACTTTTTTAACCTTTAACCCTAAAAAGTAGCCAATGAGCTTTACGCTATGTTCATTTAACTCTTTTTGGAAAATTCCCCTTATATCATATTCACGAAAGATGCTCTGCACTTATTTTTCCTTATTATTAATTTCTTACAAATTCAGGATAACTCTCTAGTCCGCACTCACTAAAATCAAGACCTTGTTGCTGATCATCATCATCTGCTCTAAATGGCAATACTTTATTGATACCATATAAAACTGCATAAGATACAACAAAAGCAAAAACTCCTACAAGTATAATACCTTCAATTTGTCCCCAAAGTGTAATATCTTTACCATCACTTGCAAATATTCCAACAGCTAATGTTCCCCAAATACCATTTACAAGATGGACTGAAAGTGCTCCAACTGGATCATCGATTTTAAGTTTATCAAAAAGTGGTACAGCAAATACAACAAGTGCTCCACCAACAGCACCGATAAGGATAGGAATATAAATATTATAAAGATCAGGTCCTGCTGTAATAGCAACAAGTCCACCAAGTGCACCATTTAAAATCATAGTAATATCAAGCTTTTTATATTTAATCCACATCAAAAGTGCAGTTACTATAGCTCCTGCAAGTCCTGCTGTATTTGTGTTTAAAATTGTTAGTGCTACTGCATCTGCATTCTCTTTTGAGCTGATAGAGCCAACTGATCCACCATTAAAACCAAACCAACCAATCCAAAGAAGTAGTGCGCCTAAAACAACAAGCGGTATATTTGAAGCTGGTATAACTCTTATCTTTCCATCTTTGTTATATCTACCTTTTCTAGGTCCAATAATTAAAATAGCGGCTAGTAACGCCCAACCACCTGTCGAATGAATTACGGTAGAACCTGCTAAATCATACATACTAAGATCTAAAAATGTACCTGCTAAAAAATCTGAACCCCAAGTAACATTAACAATTGTAGGATAAATCACTGCACCCATAATAGCTGTAAAAATTACTAATGGCATAATTTTTACTCTCTCACTAACTCCACCACTCATAATATTAACAATTTTACCGACAAATGCCATTTGAAACAAAAAAGCCGCCCACTTACTCATGCTATCACTTCCAAAATCTCCAAAAGCCAATGAGTATCCAAAGAGTAAAAATGCCATAGAAGCTACGGCATAAATCATAACATTTGTAGTAAGAACTGCTGTAACATTTTTAGTTCTTACAAGTCCAGCCTCTAGCATTGCAAAACCAGGTACCATAAAGATAATCAAAGTCATTGCAAAAAGTGTAAAAAATGTATCTATAACATATGCACCATTTTCCATAATTCTTTCCTATATCGCTTCTTCGTCTTCTTCGCCTGTTCTTATCCTGATAGTTCTCTCAACCGAACTTACAAAGATCTTACCATCACCAATCTTTCCAGTTTTTGCAGCTACAGTGATAGCTCTGATTGCTTGTTCTAAATCAATCTCCCTTACAACAAGCTCAAGTTTAATTTTAGGCAAAAAATCTACAACATATTCAGCCCCTCTATACAACTCTGTATGTCCTTGCTGTCTACCGTATCCTTTTACTTCAGTAATGGTCATACCAGAGATTTCAAGATCCGTTAACGCATCTTTAACATCTTCTAATTTAAAAGGCTTTATAATCGCTTCTATTTTTTTCATAAAATTTCTCCTTATCGCTTGACTTTATTGTATGAAAAGTTATTTTACATATGCTTTTTTAATCACTTGATCTTCAACAGGTCTATCACCACGACTTGTTTTTGTGTTCTCTATTTTTTGCACTACATCAAATCCATTAACCACTTTTCCAAAAATTGTATACCCTCCATTTAGATGAGGTGTGGGCACAGTTGTAATAAAAAATTGACTACCGTTTGTATTTGGTCCTCTATTTGCCATCGCTAACAATCCAGGTTTATCAAAAACAACATTTGGTTTGTACTCATTTTCAAATACATCCCCATAAATTGATTCTCCACCAGCCCCTGTTCCCGTTGGATCGCCACCTTGAATCATAAAATGGTTTATAACTCTATGGAAGATAAGCCCATTATAATAACCTTTTTTTGAAAGCTCAATAAAGTTTTTAACTGCCTTTGGCGCAACATCAGGATAGAGTTCAAGCTCAATACTGCCTTGATTTGTCTCTAAAACAACATGTGGATTTGTACTTTTTTGCGCATATAGCGACGATGCTATAAGCAACATAAAAGCCAAAATAATTTTTTTCATTTCGAAATACCCCTTTTAAATTTTTCGGGTATTCTAACATAAAAATGTTGATTTATCCAATTAAATCTTGTCTTTTAAATTTATAAACTTTATTTTTTATCTTCTCTAGTATCCCTGCACCGATAAGCTGTTTAAACATATTAACAACCGTTGGTTTACTGACATCTAATGCTTCCATAATATCTTGGTAAGAACCATAAAAAATCTTCTCTTCATCAAGGTTATCTATGATATATTTTAAAATCTCAATCTTTTTACCACCAACAAGTGCAGCTAAAGACTCTACAACATGAGCACAACCCTCTATCTCTTTTTTCTGAAGAATTGGGAGCATAACAGTATAGACAGAATTGATTAAATCTCTGATATTGATAGGCTTAATAATATAACCATCAACTTTTAAGTTAATTGCATCTATAAGATACTCTGTATCAGTATGTGCAGTCGTAATGATACAAGGTATATTTTTTTCATGCTCAGTTTTAATAGCTTTAATCATCTCAATACCATTCATTTTTGGCATATTGATGTCAGCTACAACGATATCAATATTCTCTTTGAGTGCAATCTCTAATCCATCTTCTCCATTTCGGGCTGTGTGAACAGTTTTAACAAAATCATCCAAAATTAACTTTGTCTGATTCATAACATCTATATCATCCTCTACATAGAGCAACTCCAAGTTCTTCAAACTATTCAAATCCACTACTTACTCCTTCTTTTGCTACTTTTTCATTTTAATATCTGCAAACTATACCTAATACTTTATTATTTTTTAATAAAAATTTGGAAAAAAGAGAATATTTTTATAATTTTGTTTAAATTATTTAACATAAATACTATAAAAAGGGAAATATTGATACTTTTTAAAAGATAAAAAATACTGTTTTAGACAAATTATTATAAAAATTTATGGGTTTTTCTGGCTATTTTTGTTTGAAACTTAAACAAACTTTTCCCAATTTAAGATATTCGAGTTAATTATCAATAAACTATTTTATAGGTATAGCAATAATAAATTGTGCACATTTATACACCTTGTCTCCACCCATTTTACTATGTATATTTTTCATAGTAACCAATCC
Source organism: uncultured Campylobacterales bacterium (assembly GCA_964447385.1). Taxonomy (GTDB): domain Bacteria; phylum Campylobacterota; class Campylobacteria; order Campylobacterales; family QNZT01; genus SZUA-1433. Next base: position 6,329 of record CAYUSV010000046.1, read on the forward strand.
TTGCATCTGTTTCTCAATAATCTGTTTTGACATATAAAGACCAATACCAGTTCCAGTTGATTTATGTTTTGTGGTAAAATATGGCTCAAAGATTCTATCTTTAATTTTTGGATCAATTCCTCCACCATTATCAATAAAAGAGATCATAGCAAACTGTTTAGGTTTAACCCTCTTTTCAATTTTAATCAAAATCTTTCTCTCATCATTAATATTTTTATGTCTAAAATTATCTCTAGCGTTATTGATCAAATTTAAAATCACCTGAGAAAATTCATTTGAATATCCAAAAACTCTCATATCTTCTTTTGATATAACCTCTATATCAATATGCTCATCTTTACAAAAAAACTCTACAAGCTCCAATGTATCTGTTAGCGACTTTTCCAAACTAAAATATTCACGATCCCTGTGGGGGGAGAAAAAGTTTCTAAAATCTTCTATAGTATTTGACATCTGTTCAGCAAGCCTTAACCCTTCATCAACTTGCTTATCTATAAAAGCTTGATCAAGCTTACCTGTCATGCTCTTTGTACCAAACCCTTGTATGAGAATAGTCAAAGCATTGAGTGGTTGTCTCCATTGATGTGCAATATTCCCAATCATCTCTCCCATAGCAGCAAGCCTAGCATGTTGATACATGATTTGATCTTTTTCTCTATTTCGAATAACCTCTTTTGTAACCTTATCCTCATAGTTGTGTGCTAAAGTTTCATAATCATCAATTTTACTCTTTACAACATCTGAGAGTGAATGAATTAATCTTTTTGTACTATTTACGATGGAATATGTAAAAAATGTAGAAAAAAGTACTAAAAACAGAGCAGTTACTACCAGCAACCAAATTGTAAGACTATACTGCTTAGTTACAGTTTCCATATCACTTTGTGCATACTTATAGTGAAATTGAATTAGTTTCGAAAAATTTTCATGCAATAACAGTACATTTTTTTGTGGTTCGCTAACCAAAGTATCTATCTTATACACAAAAGATTTATGAATTTTCTGTTGAATAGGATTTAAACTTTGTTCTATCTGTTTATAGGTACTCCACAACATCTCGCTCTCACTTGGAGCAATACTCTCTTCTAGTACATAGATGTCCTTTAATTGATCAAGTACAACAACTGACTCAAATCGTTTATCAAAAAAATTATCAAATTTATTTTTTAGCTGATAAAGCCCCAAGTGTCCAAAAGCCCCCAAAAAAAGAACGCCTGCGGTTATAACAACAATCAATATAGCTGTTTTTCTAGCAACAGAGATATTATCTAAAAAGTTTTTCACTTTAATCTTCATAAACTACTTTTATCCTAAGGTTTTTTCTTATACTAATAATTAATATCGGCTATTGCATAAGTAATTTTAGCTTCAAAATCCCCATAGGTACGTAATTTTAATATATTTTATTATTTTTTAAAAAATACAAAATATCTACTTTTTAAATTCAAATTATACGCTATATGCTTTTATGATCTTTGCATTTTTAAACAAAAAAGAGGCATGATCAATAGCATCATAAATATCACTATCCCTCCAAAAAAATTCTTTTAATTCATTTATATCATCTATTTTAAACTCCACGGATCGATAAATTGCTTTGATTGCTTTTTGGGCTAAAAATTTATGTCTATCATCCAAAGGGATCTTTTTTATATCATCTTTTAATTTTTTTAAAATATTTTTATCATACCCTTTTGCTAAAAGAAATTTAGTGTTAAATGATCTACAATAAGAAAAACCTTCCCTATTGGCTATATGAAGTCTCAACATAGCAAAAAAGATAGGATCTATATTTGGGTGATGAAGCAGATATCTAATCTCCTCTATAAACATTTGAAATCTTCTAGGATTTAGAGATAACAACAATTCAAAATGTAGTGGAACAATTCCAAACTCATTTTTAATCTCAACTAGCGTATTTCTCATCTCTTTGGTCAATGAGGGGTGGTAAAAAAACATAATAACTCCTTTTATAGTAGACTGGTCGGTTTATTATAAAAGGTTTTGCCTTGTTTATGCCTTAATATACTCTATAATATGTCTAGTATCTTCTAAAAATTGTTCTTTTGATGAATATTTCGGTGCGATAGAGAGTGCTCCCCAAGTAGAGATAATAATAAATTTTGCTAAAGATTTGCTATCTTCTGTTTCTATCTCACCTTTTGTTTTTCCAAGCTCAACTATTTTTGTTAAATTGTCCAAGAGAAAGATAAACTCTTTATAGCAAAGCTGGGTTACTTCACTGTCTAGTGACCCCATCTCAAACATCAACTTATGTAGAGGACAACCATGTTTTACAAGTGTCTCATTTTTGCTGATTTTTTTAAATAAAAAACTTATAAGCTCAACCGATCTACTCTTGTTATTTATCTCTACACGAAAAGCTTCACGCACTTTTGGAGCAAGTCTCTCTTTGATCATCATTATAACCATCTCTTTTTTGGAAGAAAAATGGTGATACATTGAACCTTTGGGAACTTTAGCAATTTTAAGTATATTTGCGATGCTAGCCCCAGAATAACCATACTTATAAACTTCACTAAAAGTAACATCCAAAAGTTTATCGCGACTTGTAATTTTACTCATCTTTACTCTTTTTTTTCAAGATAACAACACCCTCACTAGGAATATATAACTTAGCGTCTAATTTACTTGCCAACCACTGAAATGTTTTTTCATTAAAAAAACGCACATGCGTCATATCTCTTTTATAGTACCAATTTCTAAATTCATTTTGTTTAGGTCTAAATGCTGTCATGATACCTAAAGCCCCACCTAATTTTAAACACTTCCACAATCTATCTATCTCAATAGATGGATTGTGCAAATGCTCAACTACTTCGGTAGTCGTGATAAAATCATAAGAGTTATCAAAAACTGTTTTATCATCGTGGTAAAAATAGTCATATATATCCATCTTATACCCTAACTCCTGCATCATAACACAAAGAGTCGGACCAGGACCTGAACCAAAATCCAATCCAAAAGCATCTGGAATTAAATATTCACAAAGTGGCTCAACAAGGGAACTTAAAAATTTTCGATAACCTAAATTTTGCGGGGAATTTTGATGATTGTCGTATTTTGCTTTTTCATCTATTTTTGAGATTAAATGCAACGAAGACACATATACAAGATCGCAATTGCTACAATGCAAATACTCTCTACTCTCTCCATGTGCATAGCCAAAAATTTTTATACTTTGGCATAACGGGCAAATCTCTTTTTCTACTTTTTTCATCGTCTTATGATAAGACAAAAGCAGTAAAAAGAAACTTGAAGCCAAAAAGTATAAAAAACAGTTGGCTTCTAGTTCACTTGCATCTTACTACTTATTGCAACAATTACTTACAACAGGTGGACATGGTGGAGCTATAACCTCACAAGGTCCACATACATAATCACAAGGATTTGATACAGTTGTTGCAACTATCGTTCCACAAGAGTGACCAACATGACCATGAGCGTGATGTCCAGGTGCAGTATAGTCTCTTGCATGACCGCCTGTAAGTCCTACTACAACACCAAGTCTAGCACCACCGATTGTAACACCTGCATCAACACCTAAAAGTATTGTGTCTGCATGTACCATTCCTGCCATTGCTAAAGATACAATAGCTGTTTTAACAAATAATTTCATTTTTATCTCCTAAATAATAAATTTAGATTTTATAATAACCCTCATAAAACTAATACTTACTTGCTTACTTGCAAAAGTACCACCTCAACAAACCTTATTACAATTCCAAATATAACATATAGTCGTTACCGACTTTTACAGATTTTTAAAAAATCTGCCCGCTTTTTTAAACAATAATTGAAGGATCCAACAACAATCTAATCTTTTAACAGAATAGACAAAATATATTTTCAACTGTAGTTTAAAATAGTATTTCTTATAAAAAACTAATAATAAGCAAAATGGAAAAAAAAGTTTACTAAAGAGGGTTTTATGTTACAATCAGAAACAGAAAATTGATATTAAGTAAATAATAGTATACTTTTTATTAAGTTTTACAGAGATATGCCGATTTAAAACTTTTTATAGTTTTACCCATATTTAAAAAAAGCATATCAGCAGTTACTAAAGCCGCCATTGCTTCAGCAACGATAGAGCCCCTTATCGCTACGCACGGATCATGTCGTCCTTTGAGAGTACATTCTACTTCATTGTGGTGTATATCTATAGTTTGTTGTGTCTGGAAGATTGATGGAGTTGGTTTGAAGTAGACTTTTATATCTATATCATCTGCATTTGAGATACCACCCAAAATGCCACCGCTATGGTTTGAACTAAAACCTTTTTCTGCTATGGGATCATTATTTTGTGATCCTAATAAATTTGAAGCTTTTGCACCATCACCTATCTCAACACCTTTAACAGCGTTGATACTCATCATAGCATCAGCTAAAACAGCATCCATTTTATAATAGATAGGCTCACCTAAACCAATTGGTGCATTTTTTATTTTTACAAAACAGACACCGCCCACAGAATCATGTGCACTTTTTGCTCTTAAAATTGCCTCTTTTTGCAAATTTTCTTTATCTATATCTAGGCTGTATATTTCACTCTTTTTTGCAAACTCAAAATCGATATTTTCACTCCATATTCCATCAATTGCCAAAACACCACTTTGCACTTTGATATCTAACTCTCTTAACATCAATTTAGCAATCGCCCCAGCTGCAACTCTAGCCGCTGTCTCTCTAGCACTACTCCTGCCACCACCACGATAATCCCTAATTCCATATTTGTGAAAATAGGTAAAGTCAGCATGCCCTGGTCTAAATATATCTTTGATATTAGAATAATCTTTACTTTTTTGATTTGTATTAAATATAACCATAGCTATCGGAGTTCCGGTACTAAAACCATCAAAAACTCCACTAAGTATCTCTACGGTATCTGCCTCTTTTCTTGATGTTGCAAACTCATTTTGTCCAGGCTTTCTTCTATCTAATTCACTTTGAATAAAATCCTCATCGATTTTAAGTCCTGCCGGCACACCATCTACAACACACCCTAAAGCCTTTCCATGTGACTCTCCAAATGTAGTAAAAATAAATCTTTTACCAAAACTATTCAAGCCTTCTCCTCTTTTAATACTTCAATTGCCAATCTTGCTGCCTCTTGCTGCGCTACTTTTTTGCTTTTACCTTTTGCATATGCCAACTCTCTATCGCCAATTTTGACAACAATTACAAACTCTTTTTGATGATCTGGACCACTTGAACTTGCGACTATGTATTGGGGAGTTTCTGCTATGGTCGCTTGTGTCAACTCTTGAAGTGTAGTTTTATAATCCCTAAAAACTGATTCAAGATCAATTTTAGGATAAGCTTCATGTAGCAGTTGCAGTGCAACTTTTTTTGCAACATCTAATCCATTTTCAAGATAGATTTCTCCGATAAGAGCTTCAAATGCATTAGACAAAATTGATGCTTTTTCTCTACCTTTGTTATTCTCTTCGGCTGTTGATAAAAAGATATATTTGCCAAGACCAATAAGCTTTGCTAATTTTTCAAATCCCTTTTCATTGACCAATGATGCTCTTAATTTAGAAAGCTCCCCCTCACATGCATCAGGAAACTTTTCAAAAAGATATTCACCTACAATCAGATCTAAAACAGCATCACCCAAAAATTCTAATCTTTCGTTATTTTTACCAAGTTTAAAACTTTTATGTGTTAAAGCCTCTGTTAATAGGTCAATATTTTTAAACTTATACTCCAGTCTCTCTTCTAACTTAACCAGCCACTTCATAAGCCACTCCTTGCAATTGCTTGTAATTGTTCAGCCTCACCTCTAGCGATATCATCACACTTTTCGTTTTCTGGATGCCCTGCGTGTCCTCTAACCCAAATGGCAAAAACATTATGAGGTTTTGATACATCAATATACTCTTGCCAAAGATCTGGATTTTTTACATTTTTAAATGATTTTTTGATCCAACCCTTAAGCCACTCATTAATCCCTTTTACAACATATGACGAATCACTTGTAACCACCACTTCACATGGCTCTTTAATCGCTTTTAAGCCCTCGATAACAGCTTTTAGTTCCATCTGATTATTGGTAGCCAATTTTTGTCCACCACTTACTACTCTTTCTCTCTCACCAAATTTCAGTATAGCACAATATCCACCAAAACCCGGATTACCAAGTGAAGATCCATCACTATACAAGTGAACCTTTTTCATATTGCCTCCTTGTAAGTATTACCCCTATCTCTGTGCCACTTATATTTTGACACTTTGGACATCTGTAAAAGTACAGAGGAAAAGTACTTTTACACTCTTTACAAGTATATCTAAATCCCATATCCGCACTCTCATCTTTTAAAAGGCTTAACTTAATAAGAACATTTAACTCAAATATATCACTTGAAGTTGCATCATAAAGCTCACCTTTAGCACTAAAGATTTCACGAAGAAGTTTACTATTTTCAATAAACTCTTTATCAAATTTATCCAGTCGCATATCCCATATAAGATCTATAATGTTTCTAAAATCAAAATCTTTTAAAATATCACAATTCATCGGAAAGTTATTTAACTTTAAAAATTCAAATAATTTTCGTTGAACAATCTTTTTATCAAGCCCCAAATCTATCAATTTTTTGATTTTTTTCTCATCTTTAAATGATTTGTTGTAGATGATACTCAGTGTCTCAAAATATAGTTTTTTCTCCTTAACTTCACTACCTAACTCTTCAAGAGTATTTAAAACATCTATTGCTTTATCAAACTCGCGCAAGTTTTCATAAATGACGATTAGGTAGGTAAGGGCATCTTCATTTCTTGGAAAAAGTTTCACAGAAGCCAAAAGAACCTCTCTTGATTTTTGTAAAAAACCAGCTTTGTAGTAGGTTTTACCCAACAAGGTAAGTATATCTTTTCTCTTTTGTGGCTCTTTAACTGATTTTAAAATCGCAGAATATATTTCAATTGTCTTTTCATACTCACCACTCTTTTCAAAAGTCAATGCCATAAGGATTGCTGACTCAGTGGGAAGATCTTTTCTCTGTATTATCTCTTTATACTCATTAAATCCTGAGTATTGATCAAACTTTTTCATAAATTTATTTACACTTGACTCCTCCTCTTTGTTTTTGATAATCCCCCACCAATAGCTTGTAAAAGAGAGAATAAAGACAATAGCTATAAGAAGAATCGCACCATAGAGTGGATCATGGTAATCAAAAGAGAGAAAATCCAAATATTAGTCCTGTTTTTAGAATAAGTATAGCAAAACTTTACACAAGCTTTATATAGAAAAACTTATAATACAATATTATAATGCTTCTTCATCCTCTTCACCTGTTCTAATTCTAACTACTTTTTCTACATTTGATACAAAAATCTTTCCATCCCCTATTTTTCCTGTTTTAGCAGATGAGATAAGTGTAGCAAGTGCCCGCTCTAAAAAATCATCAGATACTACTATCTCAATTTTGACTTTTGGTAAAAAATCAACTACATACTCTGCACCACGATAAAGTTCACTATGTCCTTGTTGTCTACCATATCCTTTGACCTCAGATATCGTCATACCTTCGATCTCTTCTGCTACAAGTGCTTCTTTTACATCATCTAATTTAAATGGTTTTATAATTGCTTCTATCTTTTTCATAACTAAACTCCTTGTAAAATTACTTTTTTTGTATTATATTTTATTCCTGCTTTAGCGTAAAATCTGGTATGATTATAAAAAAAAGGTATAAACTATGGAAATTAAAAATTGTAACTCTCT
>CAYUSV010000047.1:0-14026 GCA_964447385.1 uncultured Campylobacterales bacterium
CTTTAGCTTTAAATATATATAATAATTGTAATTTTGGTGATAGTCTCTTTTGCATTTTTAGTAAGTAGCAGTCCAGAACTAATTTTACATTTTAATGAAATGAGTTTGCCTTAGATTTGCAACTAACTAGCCGAAGTACTAGCCTTAGCTAATTCAAGGATAGTTAGTTGTAAAGATGAGGCAAAATCATTTCACCCGAAGGGCGATAAGAGAAAGGCATATCTGACTGCGTTAGATTTTTTTCTTATCGTTAAAATATGAAATTAGTTCTGGACTGCTACTTAGCATTTACAATAGACCCATCTCCTCTAAGATAGGACCTATCTCTTTTGTGATGCTCATAAGCTGCTCTTCTAATAACTCCATGCCCTTATCTTCCATATACCACTCCTCAATTTTTTTGACAGCGAGAGTTTTCTCGTCATCCGTAATTTTATTTGAGCTATCCACCGCCTCTTTAATTTTCTCCAAATGTGAAAGAGTATTTTTTTCCATCTTCCTCTCCTCATAATATTTTTATCTGTATCTACCTAAACCATCAAAAAGAGAAGTTACCAACTCTTCTTAATAGATTAGTTCAAATTATACTAAAAATATTTTGGAAAGATTGCTACTTTAGTAACATCTTATACTTTTACACACTTTTTACACACAAGATAATTTATAATAAAACTGTAATTTAAATAAAACTAAAAAAAGGAAACAAATATGAAAAAATTATCAATGATGCTTTTAGCTTCAATGTTAACAGTTACAATGGCTCAAGCTGAGATGAAGTGTGGTGCAGGGCAGTGTGGAAGCTCCTCGAGTGGTGTCTCGATGAAGTGTGGTGCTTCTATGAATATGGATAACAGTGATGCAAATTCACAGCTTATGTCTGATATGCATAAAGATGATGGCTATGTAGTGAAAGTTATTTCATCTAAATCATTGATTGTAGGTAGTAATGAAATTAAAGTAGTTCTTCAAAAAGATGGCAAGATTATAAATGATGCAAAGGTTAAAGTCAAATTTTTTATGCCTGAAATGCCTGGTATGCCATACATGGAGTATAAAGAGAAGCTAAAACTTGATGGTAATAGTTATAAAGGAAATGTAAATTTAAGTATGAGTGGTACTTGGCAGTATCATTTGAAGTTTAAAACAGCTGATGGAGAGAAACATAAAGTTCGTGGAAGTGTAAATCTATAAAAGAGAGTAAGCTAGATGGATTTTAAAAAATCCATCTAGCTAAAATAGTCAATCCCCATCAAAGAACCAAATAAAATGGGTTGATGCACAAGATATATGATGAGCGAATGCTGTCCAAACAGTGCTAGTTTTTGTGTTATAGAATTTTGTGAAATTTTAAGATTAAAAAATTGATATTTGCCTAAAAAAATACCTATTAAAACAACACCAAACCAAGGAAAAAATCTAGCTAAGTCTTCTGAATGTTCTGGCAAATCAAGTAGTGGTTTTAAAAAATCATACATCCAAGATAGAGGTAAAAACCCTAAAAAATACCCAGCTATGATAACTATACCAACCACTAAAGACAGAGTAGAGTAGTTAACAAATGCCAAACCAACAATAGAGGCTACAAATATAAGATGTATAATTCCAAAATAGATCCAAGTGTTTGGAAATACAAATTTTGTGGCAATGGTTATCAAAAGTGAAGCAAAAAAGAGTATAAAGAGGCGTCTCATAAGCTTCTTCGTATTTATACCTTTTTCATATGCTAAGAGCATGCCAACTCCGACTAATAGTAAAAATAATGATACTATAACAGCTCTAAATATTTGCCACTCTATGCCTCTATATATATCAATATCTATATATTTAAAGTGATTCAAATCAAAACTAATATGAAAAATAACCATCAATACAATTGCAACACCGCGTAAAAAATCTACCTCAAAAATTCTTTTTTTTGTCAAAAGCTTTAAACCCTCCTTAAGTATTTGGTATTTTACCAGATGAATATCGACTAGAATTTAATACTTTTTTGTAAGATTAAAGTACTCATTTAAAAAATAGATTTTATCATATATCAAACATGTTATCATAAGCTTATGAATATACCAAATATATTAAAAGAGATTTCTGTTAAGTTTGTAACTTTAGGTGCAAAAGCTATCATAGTTGGTGGTAGTGTGAGAGACCATTTTTTGGAAATTGATATAAAAGATTATGATATCGAAGTTTATGGGTTTAAGACAATCGAAGAGTTGCAGAGAGTTTTAAAAAGCTATGGCAAGGTAAAGCTTGTTGGTAAAAGTTTTGGTGTTTTAAAATTTGTTTATCAAAACCAAGAGTATGACTTTTCATTTCCAAGGCGTGAGAGAAAGATTAGAGTAGGGCATAAAGGATTTGATGTCGTTACAGACGGCTTTATGGAGTTTGAAGAGGCTTTTAAAAGGCGTGATTTTACGATCAATGCTTTGGGATATGATATAGAAAAAAAGGAGTTTTTAGATCCTTTTGGTGGTATGTTGGATATGCAAAAAAATATCTTGCGTCATGTTGATGATAAAACCTTTGTAGAAGATCCTTTAAGGCTCTATCGCGGGGTGCAGTTTTGTGCAAGATTTGGTTATGAGATGGATTGTAAGACAAAAGAGCTTTGCAAGACCATTGTAGATAGTGGTGAGTTAAATTTTCTTCCAAAAGAGCGGGTGTTTGAAGAGATGAAAAAACTTCTTTTAAAATCTAAAAAACCTTCTATTGGTTTTTTGCTTTTAAAAGAGTTAGGCGTACTTAGATATTTTCCTCAGTTACAAAATCTTACAAACAAACAGTGGGATGAGACCATGAATGCATTAGATAGAATAGGTAATAATCTTGTATTAAAATTTGCAGCTTTAACATATACATTTACCCAAAAAGAGATAGAGAGTTTTATTGTTGGTTTGACAAATGAAGTTAAGCTTAAAACAGATGTAAAATCCCTAGTTAAAGGTTATGATCATTTAGTCAAACTATATGAGCCAAATGCAGATGATACACAGATTAGACGACTATCTACGGAGGTAAATTTAACAGTTCTAGCGTCACTTGCAAAAGCTGTTAAAACCACACCACTGATGAGTGATTGGCTTATGCAAAATGCAAAAAGATTAGGTGTAGATAAAAACCCTCCAAAAGCATTATTGCAAGGACGAGACCTTATTTCGCTCGGTTTCAAACCAAGCGAAAAGTTTTCAAAAATTCTTGATAAAGTATATGAACTTCAACTCCAAGGCGCTTTAAAAGAGAGAAATGAAGCGTTATCTTATCTTATGAACAGTTGCAAAGAGTAATGGTAAAAATAGTAAATTTAACACCGTAGCCCAAGCTATACCAAACCCTAAAGAGATTGCCATAGGTTGCAATATGATAGCTTGTCCGCTTGCAAAAAGTATGAGGGTGGAGAGTCCTAAAACTGTTGTTACTGATGTCAAAAGAATAGGGCGAAGTCTTAGTGTTGCTTTTTGTATAAACTCTTTATGTGTGTTTGCTTTTCTTAGAAAATCTATCATAATTATGCCATCATTTACAACCACTCCAGCAAGTCCTACAATACCAAGAATTCCAGGCATTGTTAAGTTTATACCCATGATAAGATGACCTAAAAGTACTCCAAATATTGACAGTGGTATGATAGAGAGAACAAATAGCGAGAGTGATAGTGAGTTAAACATCCATACAAGTGCTATAAAGATTAAAAAGATTGCGATGATTGCTGCTTGCATCATCTCTTTTTGGATCTTTTTATTCTCCTTCTCTTCTCCTTTTATCTCTACTCCAATACCTAGTTTTCTGATATTTTCAAGTTCCGTTTGGATTTTGGACAAGAATTCACTAGAAGTTATAATGCTTTTATCTAAAGAGCCGTAAACAGTCCAAATTTTTTGTCCATTCTCTTTATAAATAGTGGCAAAACTATCAATAAAGATAAAATCTGCTATCTCATCTAATCTTACTTTTTTAAGAGAGTTTGGAATGGTTATAAAAAGATTGTGAAGTGTTGAAGTGTCATCTTTGCCACTGTCTTGCGATTTTATACGGATTAGCTTTCCTTCATAAAACATTTTTGAGATTTCTGCTTTTAGAAAAAGTGGCTTTAGTGCATTGCTTATAATTTTTTCGTTAAATCCAAGAGATTCTCCATAACGGTTTACTTTAAGTTTTAACTCTTTTTCACCTTTTATTAGGTCAGTTGTAACATTAAAAACACCAGAAATTTCTCTCATTTGATTTTGTAGTTTGTCCATTTGGGTTTTTAGTAGCTTTTCATCTCCCCAAAATGATATAGCGATATCACTCTCTACTATGCCAGCCCCTGGTACGATGACATTGAACTCTTTAAAATCTTTATGGGTGTTAAACTCATCTGTTAGTTTTTCAACCTCTTTTGCTATCTCTTTTGCAGTTTTAGATCTTATCATGTCAGAGTCATCATACTCTGGAGAGAGAACAGGATTTATGTATTTGTTAAAAAAGTTTTCGGGAGTTCTTTCGTGTAAATTTATAAAAATATGGAAAAAGTTTTCAGATATTTGTGGTTTTGATTTGTTGTCAAGTTTCATGCCAGAAATTGAAGTGATTGATGATATAGCATTTTCATCAAGTTTACCTATAAGTCTTTTTTCAACTATACTTACAAGCTCTTGAGTCTCTTGGAGTGAGTAGTTTTTATTTACTTTACCAGTGATGTAAACTTGTGTAGTATCAAAATCAGGAAAAAGTTGAAATTTGCTAGATTTTAGCATCAAAAATGTAGCACCAAATGTAAAAATAATAAATCCACTTAAAACTATCTTTTTATGACCCAATATAAACTCTAAAATTTTTGTATAAAAATTTTTTGACCATATCCAAAATCTTTCACTTTTGCCACTTCCTTTCTCTTTTTTTAGAATCTCTTTGGCATGTAAAGGAAGAAAGAAAAATGCTTCAAAAAGTGAGCTTATAAGTAAAATTGTAATCATAATAGGCAATATCTTCATAAATACACCCATTTCACCACTCATGATAAGCAGAGGCAAAAAGGCAAAGATTGTAGTTGCTGTTGCTGTTAAAACTGCAGGAAACATCTCGCTCGCCCCATTTATCGCAGCAGTTTTAGGATCATCTCCCTCTTCAAGATGTCTCTGTATATTTTCAGCGACTACTATCGCTTCATCAACAAGCATGCCAAGAGCTATCAATGCACCAAGCAATGAGAGCATATTTAGTGAATATCCAAGCATCTGTGTAGCAATCAAGCCTATCAAAAAACTTGTTGGAATTCCTATGGAAACAACAATAGATATACGACCATTTATAAATATCCATATAGATAAACCTACTAAGATGAGACCAAAAACTATATTTGAGATGACAGTATTTAGACGATTTCGTATCCAGATGGAGGTATCGGTGTAGACTTCAAACTTGAAATTTTTATACTTTTGTTCAAATGTTTTTAGCTCTTTTCTTATCTCTTTTACCAAAGCTATTGAATTGCCGGTTTTGGCTTTGTTAATGTTGACAGATATGTTTGGTAGAGCATTAAAATGAGAAATTTCGCTAGGGTCACTTAGTGTAAAAGAGACATTTGCGATATCTTTTATACGAAGTTTTGTATTGCCAACAGTTATGATGGTATTTTTTAATTTTTGAATATCTTTAATGCCGTTATATGTGCTTAAAAAGAGATGATTTCCTCTCTCTTTTATTATTCCCACTGGAAAAATAGTACTAAGTGATGAGAGTGAAGCTATAACTATATTTCTATCAACCCCTAAGGCTTCGATTTTTTTATCTTCAAGAGTAAAAAGAAGTTCTGTATCCATATCTCCTCGTATAGTTATATCGCTTAAATCTTGGATAGAAGAGAGGCTTTTTTTGAGTTCATTTGCAATTTCAAGTAGTTTTTGTTTCTCCTCATTTGAAGCGATAGCAATAGTAACTAATGGAAAACTATGCGTAGATATTTTAGCGGTTGGCTCATTCATATCATTTGGTAGGTCTCGTTTTATATTTGAGATGATATCTTTTACACTGTTTAATGCCTCATCTTTGTCTGCACCATCTTTTAAATCAGCTTTGATACTAAATGCACCATTTTTTATAGTACTTTTAAGCTCACTAATTTCACTTAAATTTTTAAGATCATCTTCTATATTTGAGACTGCCATTTTATCTAGTATGTCAGGACTAGCACCAGCATAAGCACCCCTAATTGTGATGGAGTCAAGATTCATAGGAGGAAAAATCTCTTTAGGAATTTTTATATAGGCAAAAGTGCCAAGAAGAAGCAGAAAGAGAAAAAAGATATGGTTTAAAATTGACTTTTGTATAAAAAAAGAGACAAGGGATTTGATCATCTTTTGTACCGTATATATCTATAAAATGTATAAAGAAGTTGAAAAAACAAAATACCTACAATATCTGCAAGAAGATCGTAAAATGAGGTACTCCGATATTGTAAAAAAGCTTGTACTATCTCTATGAGAGCACCAAAAAGAGTGAGTGAAATTACATTTCTTAACCGTTTTTCATAACTTGAAGAGGAACGATTTAAAAGTAAAGAGAGTGTGAAAAACGCGATAAAATGGTTAAATTTATCACCATGTCCAAAATCCACCAATATATCTTCACTTGGTACAATCGCAAGATAAAAAACAGCAAAAACTGTAATAAAAAAAATGCTTTTAAAATAAAACTTTGTCATGCAAACCCCTGTGATAATTACCGACGTAATATATCATAATTATCACAAAATTATAGTTAATGGTAAGGGTTAAATTCTCTTTTATCTGGAAAACTATTAACTGTTAATTTGGAAAATTTATCACAATAATCCCAAAAATCGGCTTTTATATCTTCATCCATGTCATAGTTTGAAAGTGCCTCTCTCATGCACCCTAACCACTCAACTCTAGCTTTTTCATTGATAGTAAAATCATCATGAATTCTTATCATATACTCATCTAAGTCCATGCCACCTGACTCTTGCTCATATACTTTCGGACCACCGCAGAGTTGTATAAAAAATTTAGTATTTTTTATCTTAACTTCATCAAATTCATCTTTATCTTGTGGAAAAAAGTTGTGTATATCACTTTTATAGATAATTTCATAAAAATTATACATAAGATCTCTCATACCATCTTCACCACCAACTGCTTCATAAAACTTTTGACTAGGGTCTTTATAGTCTACTTCTTCACCTTCTACGGTTGAAGTAATTTCATAACTCATCTTCACTGCCTTTTTCGTTTAATAGACTTCTTGTAAAACTTTACTGTGAGACTTAGACCAAAGGGAGGATTCATCCTCTAAGGTAGAGTTTTGCAAGAAGTCTAATTCTAACATACAACAGTTTAAGCAAGCTCTTTTTCTCTATGTTGTTCAACGATGAGAGCAACCTCTTGTGTAAATTTTATTGAAAATAGTAATCTGTCTTGTTCTTCATAGTGGTCTATAAATTGAATAAATTTATTACTTTTTGATAGAGGTTGGTGACCTAAATTATAATTTTTTTCATCCAAATTATGGAGTCCTGCAACACTATCTACAATAAATCCGACATCTATACCATCTATATCGTAGATAATAAGCTGTTCAAATGATGAAGATAAAAGATGAATATTTTCTTGTAATGTCCAGAGAGCTTTGATGGTTTTTTCTCCATGCTCTTTGATTGATTGTGCATCTTTTATATTATTTTGTAAAAACTCTTTTGCATCAAGATGTAGAGCGTTATGAGATGCGAGAAGTGAATTTTTTATGATATCTGTGTATCCATTGTGATTACAACGCATACATTTTATCATTTCATCGATCCAAGTGCCAAGTTCACATTTTTGCGGATTAACAGTTTTTGTAAAAGCTCTACTCTCTTTTAGTGAATCTTCAAACTCTTTAATCCAATTTTTATGTTCATTTTTCATTTTCTCTATAAACTCTATCTGCTCTTGACTAAAAGATTTAAATCCCAAAAGTTTTCGAATTGAGACAATAGGTATGACTTTTTCTTTGTGGCTTATAATCCCTTCAATATGTTGTGATGATTCAGCTAATGATTTTATAGTTGGGTATTTTAAAATTTCTTTAATTTTTTCACTATTTAAAAGATAATTTTGTCTATTTATGATAATGTGAATGAACTCCATGAGTATCTCCGTTGAACTTAGATTCTTGGTAAATTTGTAGCAATAATTGTGCCATATATACTTTTTGCTATAATAAAGTTTTATTTTATATGAAGGTAATAGATTGAAGATTTTTATAACAATATTTTTGACATTAGTTTCCCTAGAGGCGTTAGAGTACTATTCCAAAGCTGAACCAAAAGAGCTTTTTAATATCAAATCATCGGTAAATGGAGAAATTATTTTTGTCAATGATATGCTAGAAGGTATGGATAGTAATGGTAGTATTGTTATTAAAATTGATGACAAAATAGATATAGCTGATTTAAAAGCTTCAAAAAAGAAGTTGGGGTTTTTAAATAGTAATATAGCTTTAAAAAAACAGAATTTACAAAACAGTAAAAAAGTTTTATCCATAGATAGAGAGAACTACAATCGTGTTAAAAATCTTTCATCTTACTCAACGGTACAAAAAGATGTAAAATTGTTATCTATGATTAATTCTCAAAATAGTTATATAGCAACAAAAAGCTCTTTAGAAAATTTAAAAACTCAAAAAGAGGATTTAAAACTTAAAATTATAACACTTCAAGATCGTATAGATAAAAAGAGTATTAAAGTAAGGGAGGGTAACTATATCTATAAAATTTACCCAAGCGTTGGGGATTATGTAAATCCGGGATCAAAGCTTATGGATGTATATGATGTATCTAAAACATTGCTGGTTGTATATCTGTCCAAAGATGAGTTGGTCGGTCTTTTAAAAAAGAGTATCTATCTTGATGGAGTAAAAACTTCTTATAAAATTAGTAAAATTTGGCAAGTTGCTGATAGTGTAAATATATCATCATATCGTGTCGAGATACTGACAGATAGGTCAAAAATATTCTCAAATTTAATAAAAATAGAGTTTAAATAGTAAAAATTTTTTAATTTTGGTTAATATTTATTAACTACTGCCGATTTTAAATTATCAGGAGTAGTAGTTATGAAAAAAATAATAACATGTAAATGTGTTCTTTTAACATTTTTCTCTTTTATACCCACAGCATATGCCAGTGAGTATAAAAGTGTAAAACTTAGAAGTTTTAGTGAAGTACCAAAGGTAAAAAAAAGTAGAAATCATAATAAATATATCTTGAACGAGATAAAAGGATTAATTGCAGATGATATCGACTTAGAATTTTTTGATAAACATAAATTGGGTTGGTCAATCTATGCTAAAATCTCAAAAAATTCTAGATTAGGATTTCGGTATAATTATTAAAAAGAGTAGTTTTAAAAACTACTCTTTTTTATCATCCTTATCATCCTTTTGTCTATTTTTGTTTTGTTCTTTTTTTAAGGCCTCTTTAATGTCATCATTGGCACTTTCATGAGGTTTTAAACGACTCTCCATGTTATGCTCTTTTTCAAATTTTTCTATAATGGAGACTACTTGTTTGCCTTCAATTGTTTCAGTTTCATAGAGTGAACCTACCATCTCTTCGATAGCATCTCTATAAGTCTCTAAAGTTTTTAGTACTATTTCGTAACGTTCGTTCAAAAAGCCTTTGATATATTGATCTACATCTTCAGCCATTTTACTACTGTACTCTTTAGTTGTTCCACTTTGTAAAAATGTATTTCTCTGTTTTTCTAATACCATCAATCCAGCAACATCAGTCATTCCATATATGCCGACCATAGATTTTATGATATCAGTCGCTCTCTCTAGATCATTGCCAGCTCCTGTTGAAATTTCACCGATAAATACCTCTTCAGCTGCACGACCACCCAAAAGTACATCTACTTCAGCAATCAACTCATAGCGCTGCATCATGTATTTGTTCTCTTCTGGAGTATTTAGTGTATAACCGAGTGCAGCAAGTCCTCTTGGAACTATTGAGACTTTTGAAACTCGTTTTGCGCCTTTTGTTGTTTCAGCTATCAATGCATGCCCGCTCTCATGGTAGGCGACAATTCTTTTCTCTTTTGGATTTATGCGTCTACTTTTTTTCTCTAAACCTGCAATTGCTCTCTCAACTGCTTCAAAAAAATCTTTCTGTTCAACATCTTCTTTATTTGCACGACCTGCAAGAAGTGCTGCTTCATTGATGATATTTGCCAAATCAGCACCGGCTAACCCTGCTGTAAGGCGTGCAATTTCGTCAAGATCCACATCATCGGCAATTTTTACTTTTTCAATATGCACTTTAAGTATCTGGATACGACCTTTAAAATCTGGTTTATCAACAAGAACTTGCCTATCAAATCGACCTGGTCTAAGAAGAGCAGCATCAAGTACTTCCGGTCTATTTGTAGCCGCTAAAATAATAACCGGTGATCGATCAGAATCAAAGCCATCCATCTCTGCTAAAAGCTGATTGAGTGTTTGCTC
This sequence comes from uncultured Campylobacterales bacterium, assembly GCA_964447385.1. GTDB lineage: Bacteria > Campylobacterota > Campylobacteria > Campylobacterales > QNZT01 > SZUA-1433. Next base: position 10,486 of record CAYUSV010000047.1, read on the forward strand.
TCTCTCATCATTTCCACCCATCATGCCACCTGCCGCTCTACTTTTACCGATAGCATCGATTTCATCGATAAAGATAATTGCAGGAGCATCTTTTTTTGCATTTTCAAAAAGATCCCTCACACGACTAGCTCCAACACCAACAAACATCTCTATAAAGCTTGAGCCTGAAACTGAGAAAAAAGGTACATCAGCTTCTCCTGCTACTGCTTTTGCAAGTAGCGTTTTACCTGTTCCGGGAGGTCCTACAAGCAAGACTCCTTTTGGGATTTTTGCTCCTAAATTCATATACCTTTCAGGATATTTCAAAAAGTCAACAATCTCTTTGACTTCCTCTTTAGCCTCTTGTACACCGGCAACATCGCTAAATTTTACTTTTGGTTTTTCTGAGTTGACAAGTTTTTTACTACTTCCCATACCAAGAATTCCACCACCCATATTTTTTTGCATACGACTTGTTAAAAGCATCCAAATACCAAAAAAGATAAAGATAGGTATTACCCATGAAAAGAGAATTTCAGTGAAGATATTTGTTTCATTGTAACCACCATATGGAATCTTTTGTTCATCCAACAGAGGAATCAAAGTAGCATCCTCTCCCACTTTTTTGACATAATAAATTGTTTTTATACTACCATTTTCTGAAATACCTTTAAGCGTTGTCTGTCCGATGGCAAGATATGTAATCTTCTTACTTTTAATAAGCTCTTTCAGTTTATAATAGCTAATTTTTTCTGTTTTAGTTGATTGATTACCAAATCCTCCCTCATCTGTGGTTATACCATCACCTGGTTCAATGATGCTTTTAAATAGTAAGATAATAACTATCGAGAATATTGCAAACATAACCAGAGGATTTTTGTTGAAAAAATTGTTATTTTTATCATCTCTGTTATTTTGAGACATTTTGTTCCTTTTTCAGCACCAATGTGTGCCACTCATTTTTTTTAATTGTTTCTATTTTGTCAAAGTCAGCGAACTTTTCTACAACTTTGTCAAAATATTTATCTATTATACCTGATAGAATTAAAATTCCACTACTTTTAACACTCATTTTAAGATCATTTGAAATCATAATAATCACATCAGCTATGATATTTGCTATAACAATATCGTATTGGTCTTCTCTTTTGTTTGCAGAACCGACCCAGTGTTGGTTGATAGTTGCACTATTTAATTTGAAATTATCTATTGCATTTTTAACAGCAACTTCATCAGTATCACAGATATCAACAGTAGCTCCTTTTTTACAAGCCGCTATTGAGAGTATACCACTGCCACATCCAACATCTAAAATTTTATGGTTTGGTTTTGTATATTTATCAAGTGCCAAAAGAGAACTATTTGTGCTTTCATGATGACCCGAACCAAATGAGAGGGCAGGGTTGATTATGATGTCAATATACCCTTTTTTACTCTCTCTCCATTGTGGACGGATATAAAAAGAGCCAACTTCAATTGGTTTGATTGAGTTTTTATATTTGTTGATCCAATCCTCGTTTTTTAATTTTTTTAGATCGGTTTTTATGGGTATGTGAAGTTTGTTGGATAACTGTTTTGTTGCCCATTGTATATCATCAAGTGGTTGAATTGATCTGATTATTAGTGAATTGTCTCTCTCTTGGATTGCATCTTCTGTGACCTCTAGCAGGAAGGAGCTAAAGATCTCTAAACTATTTTCTGGTGTTATAATAAGTTCAAAATAAAATTCGTTCATTAAATCCCTGTTGTATATTTGGGTTAGAGTACTGCCTCTAACTTCTCTTTTAAAACTTGTGGGGTAAAAGGTTTTACGATATAGTTGTTTACACCAGCTTTTAGTGCAGTAATAACCTCAGTTTTTCCACCTTCGGTTGTAACCATGATTATTGGTAAATCTTCATATTTATCTTCACTACGTACTTTTTTTACAAGTTCTAGTCCGTTCATTTCCGGCATATTCCAGTCAGTTACAAGTATGTCAATGTCTGAATTTTCACCCATAACTTTCCACGCTACTGCACCATCTTCTGCCTCTAGGATATCTTTATGTCCTAACCTTCCTAGCGTGTTTTTGATAATCCTTCTCATTGTTGAACTGTCATCGACTACTAAAAACTTCATCTTCTTCCTTTAAACTATTTAATTTTATCCTAATGCAACTTTGAAAGCCTCCTCTAAATCAAGAGTACCTTCATAAAATGCTTTTCCTACAATAACACCAGATATTTTTCCACTATTTTTAGCGGCTTTGATATCATTTATATCTCTAACCCCTCCACTTGCAATTGTATCAAGTGAACAAGCTTTGGCAATTTGCAAAGTAAAATCAATATTGACACCACTTAGAGTGCCATCTTTGCCTACATCTGTGCATATAATTGCTTCAACTCCTGCATCTGCAAACTGCGCACTTAAATCGGTTGCAAGCATTGTGGACTTTTGTGCCCATCCTTCAACCGCAACATAACCATCTATCGCATCAATTCCAACTGCAATTGGATACCTTTTGGCTACATCTTTTACAAAATCGGCATTTTTCAAAGCTACTGAACCCAATATAAGACGATTGACTCCAAGGTCTAAATATCGCTTAATTGTATCTTCGTCTCTGATGCCTCCACCGAGTTGTATCTGTATATCGCACATTTGCCGAATTTTTTTAATTTGTTCTAAATTTTTTGGCATTCCGGCGAATGCACCGTTAAGATCAACCAGATGTAGCCACTTTGAACCCATCTCTTCAAATCGTTTAGCAACGCTCCAAGGCTCATCACTATAAATCTTAGCACTATCCATTAAACCTTTGGTAAGTCTAACCGCTTTTCCATCTTTTAAATCAATCGCTGGTAGTATATCCATGATTCTTACATCTCCGTAAAATTTTTTAATATCAAAAGCCCATTTTTGTGAGATTTTTCAGGGTGAGGTTGCAATCCGTAGATATTGTCTTTGTGTATTGCACTTGCAAAAGTGTAACCGTACTCACTCTCTCCTATGATATATTTACTCTCACAGATAGCATGATAACTATGCACAAAGTAGAGATAAAACTCTTTTGGTAAATTTTTAAAAAGAGGAGTGTCGCTTTTGCTAAATAGTTCATTCCAACCCATATGAGGTATCTTTAGGGGAGTTTTGAATTTTGATGAGTCAAATTTTCTAACTTTTCCCTCAATTAGTCCCAAACCCTCATGCTCTCCAAATTCATCAGAACTATCAAGTAGAAGTTGCATTCCAAGACAGATACCTAAAAGAGGCTTTTTAGTTGTTGCAAATTCTTTTATAGCTTCATCCATGCCATTTGTTTTTAGATGCTCCATCGCATCACCAAAAGCACCAACTCCTGGTAAAATTAACTTATCATATTTTTTAATTTTTTCAGGATCTTTTACAATTGTAACTTTGCTGCCAATTTTTAAAAATGCATTTTGTACACTTCTTAAATTTCCCATATTATAATCAACTACTGCAATCATCTATATACCCATCCCAACCTTAAATTCCCTCTTTTGACAAGTGAGAAGTCGTTGTAGATTAGATAAAATAGGCGTAGGACTGCTTG
>CAYUSV010000048.1:0-13957 GCA_964447385.1 uncultured Campylobacterales bacterium
AATAATTTTGCTACTTAAGTGGCATTTGGATTAAAAATACTGGTTTTATTGGTTTGAATTTTTGGGAGCATTATAGGTATAAAGTGGTTTTTTAACAAAACTACTTGTGCTAAATTCATTATGGATGCGAAGATGATAAAAAACCCTCTTTAACAAGCTTTGGGATACGATTCACATGATCTAAATGTGCGTGAGTTATGAGCAAAATTGTTACTTAGGCAACATGAAGTACAATAGAGAAAAATTGTGTGAGTATATTTTGTTGATAAATAAAAAAATTGTAGTTCTTGGTGTTGGAAATGTATTACAAAAAGATGATGGAATAGGAGTTTATACAAGTGAGTATTTGATACAAAATTACACTTTTTTTCCAGAGATAAAAATTATAAATGGTGGTGTTTTGGGTATCAATCTTTTAGATATTTTTATCGAAAATGATGAGATAATTATTCTTGATACCATATCTTTAAATGATAGTGCAGGAGCTATTTACAATATACCTTCCAAAGAGTTAGGAGGGTATGGACTAAATAGTGGAAGTGCTCATGAGATAGGAGTTCTTCAATGTCTAGATATGCTTGATTTGCAAGAGATAGCTAGACCAAAGTCAAATGTAATTGCTATTGTTCCTAAAGAGATTATTTTTGATTTTGGTCTTAGTAAAATAGTTTATGATAAGTTTGAAGATTATTTAAAAGTGATTATAGATGATTTAAAACATCGAGGGATTAAAGTTTGGAAAAAAGATAATATCTCTTTAGAAAAAATTATAACAAAATTTCAAAATCCCTCAAATGTATAAATTACTCCATCTGTAAACTCATAAGATACATATCTTCCCCATCAATTATTTTCACATCTAAACTTTTGCATTTTTTACACTGATATTGATGTTTATCTATTTCAAACTCATTTTTACAACTATTACAATGAAGCTTTAATTTTTGAATATTTATCACAAATTCTGCATCATGGCATATCGTATTTTCTTTAAAAGTATCAAAGGCTATTTGTAAAAGATGTATTTCAACTCCACTAAAGATGCCGATTTTAGTAATCACTTTGTTAACTTTTTTAGCACAGTTTTTTGAAGCTATCTCTTCACATTGATTTAGTAGTGCTTGGACAATACTGTATTCATGCATACTGGAGCCTTTTTGGTGTTTTTGTTGGGCAGATTTTATAAACGAACTCTCTTCTTAGACAGTGAAATGAGCTATCTTTATCCCAAAATTCTGGATATATTTTTACCAACTCTTTCTCTTTTAAAGATTCTATATGATTCCTGTTTTCCTCTAAAATTTTTTGTTTTTGCTCTATGAAATTATCACTATATAATTTAGTCGTAAATTCATGTAGTTTTTTATTATAATTTTCATCAGATATAAGTAGGTCAATCATATTAATAGATTTTGCATAGTTAGTTGAAATTGGTAAACAATTATATAGTAAAGTTTTTGCCAATTTTTCACCAACTCTTTTAGGTAAAGTGTAGCTGTGGTACTCGCTTCCACTAAGTCCCAATGTTTTGTAGTGTGGATTTAAAACTACTCCTTTACAAGCTACAACAAAATCACAAGCAAGAGCCAAAAAAACTCCTCCGGCACCTGCACTTTTAGATAGACTTGCAACGGTAACTATCTCATCAGCATAAATGATAGAAGCTATCACATCATTTATAGCATTTATATTGCTCCAACCATCTTCGCCTTGTTTTTGGCTATCTTCTAAGATATTTAAATTGATTCCATTACTAAAAAAATCAATTCCTCCACATAACACTAATACTTCACACTCTTTTTTAAGATACTCTATCGTGTATTTGAGTCTGATGCATTGGTCACTACTCATTGCTCCATTATGAAAGTTAAAAGATAAATAAGCAATTTTTTCTCTTATATCTACACTAACCTCATAAAAAGTTGCATAAGATTTATCAAAAATGAGTGGTAATCTATCCTCTTTTACCCCTTTTAGTTTTTCTTTTAATACATATGTAGAGGGAAGTTTAAATCTATTTGGCTCTTTAAGATGAGTTATCCACACACTGCCATCAATACTACCAATACAAATCGCACCATTTCGTTTAGCCAATATCTCTTTTGGATCTCCTTTTAATCTATCTTCTTTATGTGCACCAAATAGATAACACTCAATGCCTAAAACCTCATCTTTCACTCCTGGGTAACTATCACTTTGATGAATTTTTTTGATGATTGTATCACTGCTATCTTTTTGCCAATTGATTGAGCGTTGTTTTTGGGTAATTTGTTGGTGTAAAGGATTTAGTATTTGTGGTATAGATTTGTTATTTTTAATATTTTTTAAAAGAGTATCAAGAGACTTTATGGTGGCTCTTTTAATCTCTTGGCGATAAAGTGAAGCCTTATATGTAGTTCTTACTATAAAATCAACTTGAACAAAGATATCTCCACTATCATACTCTTTGTTTGCCCTAAACCAAACAATTGCCCACCTAGTTTTTCTTAATCCATACTCTAATGCGTTTGGTCCTCTATCTCCTCTTGGTCCTGGATGAAGTATATATACAGGATAATTCTCATAAATACTTTTTGGTAAATATCGCTTGCAAAAAGGAGACAATATAATATCTGGTGCAAAAGTTTTTATCTCTTTTTTCATTTGAGATTTGGTAATTGCATAAGCCAATGAAACTTTATAATCTTTATCTTTTAATACTGTAAATATAGCTTGAGTTAGAGAGTTGAAGCTAGTACACAATAGAAGAATTTTCATTATATTATTAACAAATTCTAGGTAACAGTTCACCAGATGGTAAGTCCAAAAATCTTTTTGTTCCCCACTCTGAGTTAAGTATGACTCTATTTTTTTTAAAGTTTGTGACTGTGCCGATGACAGCAGAGTTTTTATGAGACTTTTGTAAAATTTTTAGTGCTTTTTCTTCATTCTCTTTCTCTACGGCCAAAACAAAGGTACCTTCATTTGCCAAGCTTAATGCTTCAAAACCAAGTATTTCACAAATCCCTTTGACTTCATCTTTTATAGGAATACTAGACTCTTGTATCTCTATACAAACATTTGAGCTAACCGCCCACTCATTTAACACTGCTGCGACTCCTCCACGGGTTGCATCTCTTAGTGATATTATACTTATATCAGCATCTATCAAAGCTTTTATCTGAGGATAGAGAGAAGCACAATCACTTTTAAGTTTACTATCTATACCTATTCCTTCACGAGATATAAATATAGTTGCTCCATGTGAGCCGATATCACGACTAATTAAGATGCTCATACCATCTTTTAAATGGCTCGCACTTATGTTTTTATAAATTATCTCACCAATTCCAGAAGTATTGATAAATATCTTATCAACACTCCCTTTTGGCACTACTTTTGTATCTCCGCTTACAACGATAACACCATTTATCTCTAACTCTTTTTTCATACTTCTTACTATCGTTTCAAGTATCTTTATAGAAAATCCCTCCTCTATAATAACCGAACATGTAAGATACTTTGGTTTTGCACCCATCATAGCCAAGTCATTGCAAGTTCCACATATTGCCAATTTACCAATATCTCCTCCTGGGAAAAAGAGTGGATCGACTGTAAAGCTATCTGTTGTAAATGCTAAATTCCCATTCTCTATTACAGCTGCATCTTCTGATTTGGATAGTATATCGTTTGAGAAGTGTTTATAAAATATTTTGGATATTAATTCTTGATTTTCAACACCTCCATTTCCATCTGCTAGGTTAATAGTTTTATTCATTTTAAATTTCCATACTTATAGTACGCGGCACACGCACCTTCACTGCTAACCATGCAACTGCCTATAGGAGAGTTTGGTTTACAAGCTGTACCAAAGATAGTACACTCATTTGGTTTTGCCATACCTCTTAATATATCACCACAGATACAAAGTTTATGATCTTCTATCTCTTTTATAGGAAGTATCTGTTTGTAGGCTATTTCGGCATCATATTGAGCATATTTCTTTTTTAGTTTTAGTCCACTTTCTGGGATATTGCCAAGACCTCTCCATTTAAAAAGATCAACTTTTTTAAAATAGGTATTTATGAATTTTTGAGCAATTAAATTACCATCATATGTTACGAAGCGTTTATACTGTATCTCTAATTCACATCTATTTTGTGTAAATTGTTTTATAATCATACTAATACCTTCCATAACATCAACAGGCTCAAATCCAGAAACTACAACGGTCTTATTATAAAGTTTTGGAAATATTTCATAAATTTTGCTTCCAGTTATCACGCTAACATGACTTGGAGCTAAAAAAGCATCAATTTTATTATTATAACTGTCTACATTGATATCATGAGAGTCGATAAGCTCTTTCATTACATTAGGCACAGTCACATGGTTTATATGAAATAAAATATTATGAATGTTATTTTTTATTACTTGCTCTAAAAGTACGGCACTCATTGGGGTGGTTGTCTCAAAACCTATAGCAAAAAAGATGATTTTTTTATCTGGGTTTTGTTTAGCAATCTCTAAACACTCCATTGGTGAATAGACAAACCTAACATCTGCACCTTTTGATCTGGCATCTTGTAAACTGCCATTTGAGCCTGGAACTTTTATCATATCGCCTAAAGTTATAAGTATCGTATCTTTTTGCATAGCAAGTATATATGCATGGTCAATTCTCTCTTTTGGAATGATACAAACAGGACACCCCGGACCGTGAATAAAGTTTATATTTTTAGGCATAAGCTGTGGTAAACCATACTTTAAGATGGTATGTGTATGTCCACCACACACTTCCATTATATTGATAGTTCTATCTAGTTTTTTTGCCTCTTTTGCAATAATTTTTGCATAAGCTTTTATGGTGTCACTATCTCTAAAATCATTATAAAGATTTTTAAGTTTGATTGACACAGCTACTATCCTCGTTATCTAAGATTTTGAGTATATTTTTGTAAGTTTCTAGTGAGGCAAGTGCCTCTTTCTCATCTATTTTATTCATCACAAAGCCAATATGAAGCAAGACAAAATCACCTACTTTTATACTTTCATCTGACATCATCATAAGATTTGCATCTCTTTGAACCCCCATTGTATCTACAGTACACACTGTTTTATCTTCGGAGATCTTGATAACTTTACTAGGAATGGACAGACACATTATCGCACCTGCTTTTTAAGTTTAATCCAATTTGCAACTCTTTTGATACTCTCTTCATCTTTTATGTTTATCTCCAATATATCTACATTTGGCTTGATGTTTTTAGCCTCTTGTCTCTCTTTTTTGATATCATACTCAAAATACGGAAGAAGATCTGTTTTGGTAAAAAGTATCAAATCTGCCTGTCTAAACATCACTGGGTACTTGGCTATTTTATCCTCACCTTCGGGAATAGAAACAAGTACGATATTTAAATGAGTGCCAACATCATAACTTGCAGGGCATACAAGGTTTCCTACATTTTCTACAAAGCAGACATCTAGCTCGTCAAGTGGCATATGGTGAAGCCCATTATGTACCATAAATGCATCTAAGTGACATGCTGAGCCTGTTTGAATCTGTTTGGCAGGAATACCTTTGGCTTTGAGACGATCTGCATCTTTGTTAGTCTCTAAATCCCCCTCAATAACACCAAACTTAAAGTCTGCTACATCTATTAAATGTTCCAAAAATGCTGTTTTCCCACTACCAGGAGAACTCATAAGATTTATTCCAAGAACATCCATATTATTTAGGTGAATTCTATTGTGTTTTGCTTGGTGATCGTTTTTATCTAATATCTTTTGAATGACTGAAATGGTTTTTGAATCATTTAGTTGAGGATTATCGTGTAAATGTTCATAAGCTTTTTGATTTTTATCTGTGATAGTGCAACCGCAATCTTGACACATATTTTTTCCTTTTATCCTAATAATATACTTGAACCAACAACTATCGAAATAACTCCGGCTGTAGCGAATACTTTTCTAACATTTTGTTTTGAGTTTAGTAAATTTTTATTGATATAGAGTATGATGGCTCCAAAGCTGATAAAAACAACCATCACTCCAAGTACAAAAGCTAAAACCATTATCATATTTGCACTGTGTCCCTCTAGCAAACCCAAAGTAACAAGCATCCCTCTAACACCACCAATACCCATCAATACTCCAATGGTAAAGGCTGAAACACCATCTTTGTTATTATGTTCATGAGATTTACCAAACCAGATATGGATATGCTCTCTGCCTTTGTGTTTATGCACTTTTAGCTGTATTTTATCTGTAAAAACCATTACTAAAAGATAAACACCCATGCCCAAAATAATAGTTGATGAGATAATATCTCCATAACCCAAAAGCGACTCACTAATATGATAATTTTCTAAAATTCTTGCAAATATAAAAAGCATCAAGCCATGACCCAAAGCAAATAAAACTGTTATGAGTATGGTTTTTTTTCTATTTTTTCCAATAGAAAAATCAGCAATAGCACTCAAGTGATCAGGTCCAAAAGCATGTAACATACCGTACCAAAAGATAATCATCAGTGAATATTCCATAATTTTTATTGTACAGCAGTTAATTTTATCTCTATGTTAAATTTACCTAGTCTACTATATTTTAAGGACTAAAGAGTTATTATCAGTTTATGAAATGTATTTACTGCCTCCACCCTAAAACATACACTCTTAGTGAAGGGCAGATAAAGTGTGCAAAGTGTAAACGAAAATTTAGTCCTTTTAAATATAAAAGAGAGTTAAAAATCATTGAACTTTTTTTAGAGGGGATAAATGCCACAAAAGCAGCAAAACAGAATGACTTTCACTTTATAACCGTAAAAAAGCGGTATGATGAGATACAAAAAAAGATAACACTTTATGCAGACGAACAGTATCAAAAAAATATTCATAATGTTAGCGAATATGATGAATATCTATATCTACCTAAAAGTATCAGAGTATTTGATAAAAATATGCATAAAGTACAAAATTTTCTCACAATCTCCTATAATGAGAAAGTTTACAATATCCTGATGCCAAATCTTCAAAAATATGATTATGATTTAAACAAAGAGAAACAGAGCAAAAAACTCTCAAAGTTTCTACGCTTTAACAGAGTTGCAAAACTACAAACAATGCCAAACTCTATCATTAGGTTTTGGGATTTTTTTGAAGATTTTATATTAAAATTTAAAGGGGTAAGTGATGAGCAGTTTGTCTATTATCTAAAAGAGGCGGAGTTTAGGTATAATTTTACGTTACAAGAACAGAGAAAAATTCTTTATTTGCTTATGAGTATCTGTCCTAGAGCAATTCCTCCATCGTTTGGTGGTATGTTGTTTGGAATTATCACATCTGGAATTTTTTGTATGATAAGCTCTAAAAGCACTCTGTTTTGAAACACGCCACCACTAAGTACTAGTGGTAATTTATACTGTTTGTAAATTGTTATGATAATTTCTACCAAAGTATTAAAAAACTTTGAAATAGCAACTTTTTTATCTCTCTCTTTGGATATCTCTTCAATCATCTTTAAAAAGTTGATTTTTCCATCACTAAAACTAAAAGGGTAGCTTTGGCAAATGCGACTATCATAAAGCTCTTCAAGCATCATTCCACTTTCACCCTCATAGCTTACGACTTGGCATATACCACAAAGTGAAGCTATGCTATCAAAAATTCTACCGACAGACGAGGATAAAGGTGCATTGAGCCCTTTTTGCCATGTGATATAATAAGCTTTGAGTTCTACTTGGCTAAAAGCTTTGGTTGTTGGGTTGTTGAGTTTTATCGTATCTTCGCCATATATCTCAAAAAGCAGACTCAAAGCTACTCTTTTTGGTTCTTTTACCGCTTTTGCACCACCTAAAAGTTTGAAATAATCAAAATGTGCAACTCTATCATAGCTCTCATAATCACAAATCAAAAACTCACCACCCCAAAGATTACCATCATCTCCATAACCAGTTCCGTCAAATGCCACACCTAAAACCTTATCTTTTATCTGTTTCTCCGCCATAACTGCCAAGATATGTGCATAATGATGTTGTATACTTTTTGTATGTCGATAATGTTTTAAAGCGTATTTTGTAGATTCATAGTTTGGGTGTTTATCACATACAACGATATCTGGTTTAAACTCATATATCCTCTTTAGAGTTTTGATATTTTTTTTAAAATATTCTATAGATTCCAAACTATTTAAATCTCCAATATGGGGAGAGAGTATCACCTCTTTGTTAAATCCTATGGCGATGGTGTTTTTTTGATTTGCCCCTAAGGCTAAAATATTTTTAGAGAGTTTAATGGGTAGTTTTACACTTGTTGGAGCGTACCCTCTTGCTCTTCTTATTATGATTGTTTCTCCTTTGACTACCATAACTACACTATCATCACATCCATTTATGATCTTTCGATCGTGGTTTAAGATGTAATCATAAACTCCTTTTAGTTTTTCCAAACTTTTTTGTGTTGTACATATTGGCTCATCTGTGATATTTGCGCTTGTAGTTACTAAAGGTTTTTTAAGTTTTTCAAGAAGTATTAGATGAAGTGGTGTATATGGTAAAAAGAGTCCGATTTTAGTGATATTGGGTGCTACTAAAGAGGAGATGTTTGAGTTTTGTCTGCTTTTGAGAAGTACGATTGGGCGTTCTTTTGAGATAAGAAGTTCTTTTTCGTATTTATTAATGTGTGCCAGTTTTGATGCCTCTTTTAAATCTTTTACCATAACCGCGTAAGGTTTTGTAACTCTTCTCTTTTTCTCTCTCATCTTAGCAACTGCTTTATCATTGGTCGCATCACAAACTAGATGATAACCTCCTACTCCTTTGATAGCCAAAATTTTCCCAAGTTTTAAAAGTGAGATAGCTTTATCTATATCCATTGAAAGTTTTGGACCACACTCAAAACATCCAATCGGTTGTGCATGATATCGACGATCAAGAGGGTTTAAATACTCTGCTTTACAGGCTTTGCACATTTTAAATTTAGCCATGGATGTATTTTTTCTATCATATGGTAAAGTTTTGATGATAGAGTAGCGAACACCGCAATTTGTACATGTGATAAATGGATAAAGATATCGACGATTGTTTGGATTAAAAAGTTCACTCTCACATTCACTACAAATTGAAATATCAGGGGGAATAAGAGTTGTCTTTATACCATTATCAAAACTTTTAATAATATTAAAAGTTTTAAATGTTATAAATTGACTCTCTTGTACTTTGATATCTTCAATTTTTGCTAATGGTGGTGCGTTGGATTTTAGTTTTTTTATAAAATTATCTAGCTTTGGTTTTGTGGTCGTAGTAATAATCTCTACACCATTAGTGCCATTACTTACCGTACCATTTAAAGAGAGTTCTTTAGCTAATTTATAGACAAATGGTCGAAAACCTACTCCTTGTACCAAACCTTTGATTTTGATTTTATAAGTAAATAATTTCATAAATATTATTTACTCATAACTGGATTTGCGTACTCTTTGATTATCTCATCTAGCGTTACTGTTCTCTTTTTAGGCTTTAAAACTATACCTTGATTTTTTAAAACTTCAAGAGTTTTTTCTATAAGTTTTAAAAAATTATCTTTTGCCATATCACTTAAAGAGGTTTTTACTGTGATAATATCGTATGGTTTCATAACAACTATATCAACCTCTGCCATATCCTCATCTAAGATAGAGCAAATTTCAAGCATTTGTGCTACTTCTACTTCATTTGCACTCTGTTTATATCGACTCTGATCTAATAGCTCATCTTTGCTAAAGTAAGATACTTCACCAGCTCTCTCTCCTTCAGATGTAGTACCTACAATACAGACATAATCATACTCTTGATAATAGGTCATCAATGTAAATCCAAGAGTTCCACCATCAACTATAGTCAAATTTGCGGGTTTTACATAGTTTTTTTCTAAATATACGGCTACATATACACCCAACCCATCATCACAAAATATGATATTACCAATTCCTACAAGTACAAAGCTATTTTTTATCTTTGACAAATTTACTACCCCCAAAGGCTATAGAGATATCACCCTCTTGCCAAAAGATAGCTCTCCAGACTTGATAATAGATATGAAATATCACCCATACGATAATAAACCACATTGTTAAATGGTGTGCGATTCTAACATCCATCAAAGTTCCGCCTGTGATGGCAATTGTCCAATCAGTTCCCCAATGAAGCATCGCCGGCCACCATGCACCAATAGCACTTATCCCAGACTCTTGTCCTTGTACATAAAGCTGAAGACCTGTAAAAAGCATCCATGCAAGAAGTAGATGGAAAATTGCAAAATAGACTGTATTAAAACTATCACTATGTGAAGAGTCAAAATTTTTCCTACGATTTAGTGTTATAAGATTTAGAGAAACTTCAAAAAACTCTTTTATATTTGATAGTGTTGGCAACAGTTTCAAAATTGGTTTGTCAAACCGTGAAAAGAGAAATAGATAAGTTATAATAATCAAAGTAACATCAAATATGATAGCTACAATAAAATGTCCCCATCTATTCCAAGCCATGACATATTTATCAACAGCAGGATCAGCGATAAGTGTTTGATAGTAAGGCTCTGCTATATAAAAACCAGTAACAATTGCAACAATCATAGATAGTACATTGATCCAGTGAATGATTCTCATAGAAGAGGTCATTCGTCTTACTTTTTTATATCCTATTTTCATGATAAACTCCTTTAAAACACGCAGTTAGGATCTACTTTATACATTGATAACTCTTTTCCTTTTGTATCTACTAAATGAACAGCACATGCGATACACGGATCAAAACTATGGATTGTTCGTATAATCTCAAGTGGTTGTTCCACATTGGCAACTTTAGTCCCTATCAAGCTTGCTTCATATGCTCCTAAATTTCCTTTTGCATCTCTAGGACTTGCATTCCAAGTAGATGGAACAACTGTCTGATAATGTTTTACTTTACCATCTTCAATACTTACCCAGTGTCCCAATGCTCCTCTTGGAGCTTCAGCTAAACCCATACCTTTTGTGTTTAGACTAACTGTATCAAAATCAAATTCACTCCAAGTACTAAGATCTCCATTTGCCGTATTTTTAGCTAACTCATCTACCCACTCCATCATCACATCAGCCATCAGTTCAGTCTCAATAGCCCGTCCTGCAGTTCTACCGATAGTAGAGAAGAGTACTGTTACAGGTAAGTTAGATCTTTTTAGAAAATTTCCAACATATTTAGTGATTCTCTCATCACCTCTTACATATCCAACTATCATCCGTGCTAATGGTCCAACTTCTAATGCTTTTTCGTTGTAGCGGGGTGACTTGACCCAAGAGTATTTCTCATCAGTTTTTAGATAAGCATAACCATCATCTTTTTTCTCTAGTCCTGTGTACTTAGGAATTGTCTCTCCCTCATATGGATGTAGAGGTTTATCTCCTTCATACCATGAATGTGTGACATCTTCAGTAATTTTATCTGGATCAAGATCAAATACTTTTGTGATATCTCCATCTAGTACAACACCTGAAGGAAATAACAATTTAGAGTTATAAAACCCAGTATCATCAAGTCTAAAATCTCCATAACTCATATAACTAAGAAGTCCCCCTCCTGTACCTCCGATACCTGTATAAGTAGCATCTTTATCTGTAGCTTCTTTAGCATACATTGTACCTGCCATATAGACATCAGGTAGATAAGCTCTTTTTATAAATTCAGTTCCATCTTTTAGTAACTGTTTAAATAGTGCAATTCTTGATGGGTTTTGGATATCTTGAACACAAGTTACACCACCAACTATGATAGATTGCGGGTGAGGATTTTTACCTCCAAATATAGCTTGCATTTTTGCTAAGTCTCTTTGAATATCCAATGCTTTTAAGTAGTGAGTTACTCCAATTAAATTTTGTTCGGGTGTTAACTTGTAGTGTTTATTTCCCCAATAACCATTTCCAAATATACCAAGTCTTCCCTCTTTGGCAAATTTGATAACACGATCTTGAACCAATTTAAACTCAGCTTCAGAGTCGGTAAATGGCTCAACTCCAGCAACATCTGCCCACTTTTTTGCCTCTTTTGCCGCTTTTTTTGGATCTGCTTTTGTTGCAGAGATTATATCTACAAAGTCTAATGCATGAAGATGATAAAAGTGTACTAAATGGTCATGTACATAAAGAGCACCTTGTATTAGGTTTCGTATAATTCTTGCATTTTTAGGAATTGTGATTTTAAATGCATCTTCAACGGCTTCAATGCTTCTTTGGTAGTGAGTTCCGGTACATACACCACAAATACGCATAGCTAATAGACCACAATCTCTAGGATCTCTTCCTTTTAAGATAGTTTCAATTCCTCTAAACATAGTTGCCGAACTAAACGCATCTACTATTTTGTTGTTTTCATCAATTACTGCTTCAATTCTTAAGTGTCCCTCAATTCTTGTGATAGGATCTACGATAATATGTTTTTTCTTGCTCATTACGACTCCTTCTCATCACTTTTTTTACCTGCTACCATACTCGCAACAGCATGAATACCAATACCAATTCCAGCGGCTGTTAAAAGTCCTAAGCCAAATTGATCAACTGTTTTTTCAACTCCACCTGTTGGAGCTTTAATATTTGCACTAGCCATCGGTCTCTCATAAGCATATTTATCCCAAAAATCAGGCTCAGAACAACCAATACATCCATGTCCGGCACCAACTGGCCAATTGACTGCTTCGTTATAACGAATAATAGAGCAGTTGTTAAATGTCATAGGACCTTTGCATCCCATCTTATAAAGACAAAAGTTATTTTTAGCTCCTTCATCTCCCCACTCCTCTACAAATTCACCTGCGTCAAAGTGTGCCCTTCTTTCACAGTTATCATGAATTCTATAACCAAAAGCAAATTTTGGACGAAGTAATGAGTCAAGCTCTGGTATTCCTCCTGTTAATACATAGTGAAGTACAACTCCTACCATGTTTGATGGATTTGCTGGACAAGCTGGTATGTTAATAATAGGTTTTCCTTTAACTACATCCATCACACCTACTGCATCTGTTGGGTTTGGTGAAGCGGCTACAACACCTCCAAAAGTTGCACAACTGCCGACTGCTACAACAGCTGCCGCATCTTTAGATAATCTTTGTAGATGATCTATAAAAGTTTCACCTTTTGCACCAATGGTTCCAAAATAACCATCAATACCTCTAGGTACAGCACCCTCAACAAAAAGAATATACCTATTTTTAAAATGCTCAATTGCATCATCAAGCTGTTTTTCTGCTTGGTGACCTGATGGAGCCATTAATGTCTCGTGAAATTCAAGTGAAATGATATCAAGTATAATTTCATCAATTTTTGGTCCATCACTCCTTAAAAATGCCTCAGAATTACCGGCACAATCTTGTAACTCTATCCAGATTACTGGTACCCTATTCATAAGTTCGGCTGCTTCGGCGACAAGAGGTGTAAATGAGGCAGGCAACAGTAACATTGCTGTTGTTGCAGAAGCCCATTTTAGAAAATCACGCCTATCAAAACCATCAGAAATAAGTCTTTGCCTTAAATCTATTTTACTGTTAACAGGCTCCATTGCTCTTAAATTATCAAGTCGCTTTTTACACCTGTCAAAAAGGTCAGCATAATAGATCTCACCCCTATTTGTATCAACTCCTGCACTTTGTGAAGTAAAAATTTTTTTTACCGATTCTAACTTATCTTTTCGCATAAAAGCCTCCTATTTGAGTAAGATAATTAAACATATTAAAATTATAGAGCGATTCTTCTTGAGTGCTAATAAGAAAAGTCTTTTAATAGTAAAATAGAACTATAAGAAAACTGTCTCTATTTGTTATGGCACATCAGTGACTGCCTAACTCTTTTAAAACAGTATTTGGTGAAAAAGCAATACCATTAAAAAAGTTGTCATTTATATCAGTATTAAAAAATTTAGTATTATTGTCAGCCGTTTTGAAATCATTTAAAACAGCAACGATTTTATTTATAGTAT
>CAYUSV010000049.1:0-13689 GCA_964447385.1 uncultured Campylobacterales bacterium
ATACTAAAGTAGCAAATGTCGAATAAGAACATTATCTCCTAAGAACCGTGCTTGCGAGATTTAAGGACAATCCATCTTCAAACTTGTAAAAAATTTTATATTCTATCGAATTTGGGTTAATATATTTTTACTTTAAATAAAAGGCATATTAACCACCGTATATATAGTTTTGTTGCCTCGTCTTGATGGTAAAAAATATTCACCTTCGTGTTTAAAATAGTGTCTACCGTCTATGATTATCTCTACTGCACCAACTGGTAGATTTAGCGCAACATCTCCTACTTGGTAACGGTATATAGAATTATGTGTTATATCTCTTCTAGGAGGTTCAACCACACGATATCCTCTGTTTAAGTTTCTCTCATAGTAGATATCGTTATATCTATAGTAGTTTTGGTTGTTGGTATAAATGGTTGTATATCCATAAGGTAAATCATGTATAACTGCGCCTATTGGTGCTCTTACCACACTATACCAATTGTTATAAGGTCTATAAAATATTCCATTGGCATAACCATAACCAATTCCGGAAAATGTAAAAAAAGTAGCACTTCTGTGTAGATGTTTTACACGGTGTCCTATACGGTGATTTACTGCACTTTGATGTGGTCTTCGGGTATGAGATTTAGGACGATGAGAGTTTTTGTATGCTCCTATGTGTCGCGAATCTCTATGGGATTGATTGACTGCTTTATGGTGAGATTTCTGTTTATGTTGTTTTATGTAGCCGTGTTTTCTATGTTCTAGGCGATCTGCATAAATGGTAGATTGAAATAGCAAAATAACTAACGAACTTAATGCAACTATTTTTCTCATTTTATCTCTCCTTATAAAATTTATTTAACTCTAATAGCAGTATATATCAAAATAATGGAAAAATCGGGGAACTGCATGATTTTAGAGTTATAATTGGCTGTTTACTTTTTATTGATTTTTTTTATATATAATTCTAGGTATAGATCTTGTATTTCGCACCTCAAAGATTGCACTCCTTATGAAGCAAGGTCTATTTGTTTTAGGTTCTCTCAATGCCATTTTTCTTTCATGACTTTATAACTTATTAAAATATTTTATGTTATTATTAAATAATCTAATTTATTTTTATTTAAAGGAAGCATATGAAAGCTGTCGTTATGGCAGGTGGTTTTGGAAGCAGAATCCAGCCACTCACACACTCAACCCCCAAGCCGATGCTCCCCCTCTTTAATCGTCCAATGATGGAACATACCATGTTAAAACTTCGTGACCTTGGTATTACAGAGTTTATTGTTTTACTCTATTATAAACCTGAAATCATCAAAGAATACTTTAAAGATGGTAGTGAAAAGGGTATGAATATCAGCTATGTTACACCTGATGATGATTATGGCACAGCAGGTGCAGTAAAAAAAGCACAAGAGCTAATTGGTGATGAAAATTTTGTGATTATTAGTGGTGATGTTGTGACTGATTTTGATTTTGAAAAGATGTTTGAATTTCATAAAGCTAAAAAATCAAAACTCACTATCACACTTACAAAAGTTGAAAATCCGTTACAATTTGGTGTTGTTATAACAGATTATGAGGGAAAAATAGAAAAATTTTTGGAAAAACCGAGTTGGGGAGAGGTTTTTAGTGACACGATAAATACAGGTATTTATATCATCGAGCCGGAGATTTTAGATGAAATTCCGGTAAATGAAAATTATGATTTTGGCAAAGACTTATTCCCATCTTTGATGAGCGGTGATGTAACTCTTTGGGGTTATGATGCTAAAGGGTATTGGAGAGATGTTGGCAATCCTGAGAGTTATAGAGAAGTTTATGAAGATGTTTTTTCAAAAAAAGTATCACTTAGCAAAAAAGGTGAAGCACTCAATTACCCAGATGGGACACTATATATAGAAGAGGTGATAGAGCTTGATCCTAGTATAGAGATTATCGGCGATGTATGTATCGGTAAAAATGTTACCATCGGTAAAAATGTCAAACTAAAAAATAGCGTTATCGGTGATAACTGTGTCATTGAAGATAGATGCAAGATAAGTAATAGCGCGATATGGAACAATGTACAGATAGGGAAAAACGGCATATACGATAGTTGTGTCATCTGTAGTGATAATAAAATCGAAAAAAATGTTACTGCCAAAGCAGGACTTATTTTAGCTGAGGGGTGTGATGTTGGGCAATTGGTAAGTTTTGAAAAAGATGTCATTATTTGGCCTGATAAAAAGATTGAAGATGCTTCTATCGTCAGTAGTTCACTAATTTTGGGTAGCAAATACAAAAACTCTATCTTTGAAGCAGGTAAAGTAACAGGAAAGACAAATATCGAACTCTCATGTGATATGGCTACTAAACTAGCTGAAGCTTTAGCTTCACAGCTTCCTGTGGGTTGTCGTGTGATGGTTTCAAGAGATTATCATAGAAGTTCATTGATGCTTATACGGGCGTTTATAAGTGGATTGATGTCAGCTGGGATTAGTATAATCGATGCAAAAGGTACTCCTATCTCTGTGATGCGCCATGATCTGTATGCGAGTGATGATATCATCGCTGGTGTACATTTTATGCAAGATATTGACCCTGCAAGTACTAAGATACTCTTTTTCTCAGAAGAGGCACTCTATATAGACTCTAATCTTTCTAAAACTATTGAGAGGGCATTTTTTAGAGAAAGTTTTAGGCGTGTTGATTTTCAACAAATTGGACAAATTCAAGATGCTAACTATTCAAACACCAGATATAAAAAAGCTATTTACAAAGCTGTAGATAAGCAGCTTTTAGATCGTGATAGTTTTCGTATTGCTGTGGATTTGACTCATGGTATGTTAAATCGTGTATACCCTGAAATCTTAAATTATATTGGTGTAAACAATATCCTAATCAACGCTTATCAAGATGAACAAAAGCTCATAAATCAAGATAATTTAATCAAAAGATCAAAAGAAGATATAGAGAAAATGGTCAAAAATTTAGAGCTTGATATAGGTTTTGTTATCTATCCAAGTGGTCAAAAATTGACTATAGTTTGTGATAAAGGTACAGCACTTGATCGACAATTGGGACTTTTGTGTGTGCTTTATCTTTATAATAGAGATAAAGAAGAAAAACGAAAAGTTTTTCTTCCTGTTTGGGCACCAGATGTCATGGACAAAATGTTTGAAAATTTGATAATCACTAGAGGACAGTATTCAAACTTTAAGGCCAATCAGTTAAAAGAGTATGATTTAGTGGCCGCACTTGAGGGTAGTTTTGCTTTTACTAACTTCTCTTTGCATCGTGACTCTACCTATGCTAGTTTGAAAATTATGGAGATGTTGATAAAACAAGATATAAAGCTCTCAAAAATTCTTGAAGAGATACAGCCGTTTTACTATAAGAGCTTAAAGGTTGAGTGTAACCAGTCACTCAAGGGTAAGATGATGAGAAAATTTCTTGAAGATGCAAAAGACAAAGATGCTTCACTTATTGATGGTGTTAAAATTTGGATAAATAAAGATGCTTGGATTTTAATGATCCCCGATCAATATACGGATAATTTAAATCTCTACATACAAGCTAAAGATGACAAAGAAGGTGATATAATCTTAAGTGAGTATCTAGAAAAAATAGAAAATTGGAAACATGATTAGATGTCAAAAAAACTCTCTTTAAATTTTCTATGGCACATGCATCAACCCTATTATAGAGATGATATAAGTGGTGAGATAGTGATGCCGTGGGTCTTTTTGCACGCAATTAAAGACTATTATGATATGCCTTGGTATCTAGAAAAGTTTCCAAAAATCAAAGCCACATTTAATCTCGTGCCATCTTTGTTAGTACAGCTTGAAGCCTATGAAGACCCAGAGGTAAACGATAAGTTTTTAAAAACTTTAAGAAAACCTATCGATACGCTTTCAAACAATCAGAGGGATTATTTGGTAGAGTATCTCTTTTTCTCAAATGAACACAACATGATAAAACCTTTAGCTAGATATCATGAGCTTTTTTTAAAAAAAGAGAATTTTACAGATAGTGAGCTTATCGATTTGCAGGTTCTTTTTATCTTGTCATGGTGTGGAAATTATCTACGAGAGAGTAAAGATGTTGTCAAAAGAGCTTTAAAAAAAGGTAGAGGTTATACACAAGAAGATAAGATAGAGCTTTTAAACACTCTAAGTATTTTTATAAAAGAGATAATTCCATATTATAAAAAACTGATGGATAAAGGACACATAGAGATATCTACCACACCTTTTAACCACCCAATTTTACCACTTCTTTTTGATATACAAAATGCTAAATTAGCAAACCCAAATACTAAACTTCCAAAATATAGCGGTTCATTTAGAGACGATGGGTTGGTACAAATTCAAAGTGCCATAGAGTATTATGAAAAACTATTTGACAAAGCTCCTTTGGGATTTTGGCCAGCTGAGGGTTCTGTGAGTTATGATTTTTTAGAAGTTTTAAGCCAAAAAGGTATCAAATGGGCTTGTAGTGACCAAGAAGTTTTATATAAAAGTGGACATTTTCAAAAAAATGACATTTATAAAAACAATATCCTTCATTTTAAAGATAAATCAATCAACCTATTTTTTAGAGATAGAGAGCTTAGTGATTTGATAGGTTTTAGTTATAGTGGCTGGGATGAAAAAAGTGCAGTTAATGATTTGATACAGAGACTTAAAAGCATTCATGATAAAAACTCACAAAAGTGCAATGTAAATATTATCTTAGATGGAGAGAATGCATGGGAGCATTATGCAGACAATGCAAAAGTGTTTTTTGAGATACTCTATAAAGAGATTGAAAAATGTGACTGGATTGAGTCACGAGTGTTTGATGAAGTGATAGAAGATAAAAAAATAGCATCAAATGAGCTTTATGAGTTAAAACCAGGAAGTTGGATAAATGGAAATTTTAATATCTGGATTGGTCATAAGGAGAAAAATAGTGCTTGGGAGATGCTTTTTCAAACCAAAGCTGATTTTGAAAAAAATGTAAAAAATTTAGATAAAGAGATAGTTAAAAAGATTCAAAATGAGTTTCTTATAGCTCAAAGTTCGGATTGGTTTTGGTGGTATGGAGATGATCATCATACTGATTTATCTTCTACATTTGATACTCTTTTTCGTACACATTTGATGAATATTTATACGCTTATGGATAAAAAAATTCCTGTAAATATTCTTGAACCTATTGTGCAGACAACAGGTGAAAAAAGTAGCTTTATTCAATTAGCTACAAACAGAATCACAGCAAAACTTGATGGTAAAATTAGCCATTTTTATGAGTGGCTTGGGTGTGGGGTTGCTCATCTTTCATCTGAACTCTCCTCTATGAGTATGCATGATTTTACAGTCTCAAAAGTTTACTTTGGGTGTGATAAAAAACACTGCTATGTCGCTTTAATTGGTGAGTTTGAGCCACTTTTTGAGAGCGGAGTTTTAGAGTTGGAGTTTTCATCTGGTTTGAGCTTGAAACTGCCTATCTCAAAAACACTTCAAACTCATAAAGAGGGTGTCAAGTATATTACGGATGAAATTATGGAGATTGAGATAGATAAAATATTGGTGCAAAAAAATACGATTAGTTTTAAGCTATTTAATGAGGGTAAACTGTTGCAACTCATTCCACTATACTCAAAAATAGAGTTTAATTGTTTAAAAGAAATTAGAAAGAATTGGTATATATAAAATGAGAGAAACAGCATTACTTTTAGGGCTTCACTGCCATCAGCCTGTAGATAATTTTCACCATGTTTTAGATGAAGCGATACAAAAATCTTACCATCCATTTTTTGAGGTGGCTTCAAGATATGAAGAGTTTAAATTTTCAGTCCATTATAGTGGCTGGCTTTTGGAGTATATAAAAGACAAAGCCCCACAAACATTCTCTTTGATGCAAAAATTGAGTGAAAATGGACAAATAGAGTTTCTTACAGGTGGGTTTTATGAACCAATTTTGGCTTCAATATCTTCAGATGATAGAGTCGCACAAATTCAAAAATTAAACAGATTTATAGAAGAGAATTTTGGACAATCTCCCAAAGGATTATGGCTAACAGAGAGAGTTTGGGATAGTGTAATCATAAAAGATGTTGTAAAATGTGGTGTTGAGTATGTAGTGGTTGATGATTACCATTTTATAAGTTGTGGTTTTGATAAAGAGAAATTAAACGGTTATTTTATCACCGAAGATGAGGGAGTTGTTCTTAAAATTTTTCCTATCAACAAAGAGCTTCGATATAGTATCCCTTTTTCTAAACCAGAGGTTGTTTGTAACTATCTTGAAAGTATCGCTGATACTGATTTGAGTGCAGGTGTAATTTTTGACGATGGAGAAAAGTTTGGTATATGGCCAGAGACTTATGAGTGGGTTTATGAAAAAGGGTGGTTAGAAGAGTTTATAAAATTGGTACTAGAAAATGAAACAATTAAGCCAATGTTATACAAAGAGTACCTAAAAAAGGTCAAACCTATCTCTCTCTCATATCTGCCTATTACCTCCTATTTTGAGATGGGAGAGTGGTCGCTAAAGGGCAAAGATGCCAATGTCTTGGAAGAGATGAAAAGCTCACTTGGCAAAACATTTGATGAAGATTATATAGAGAAATTTTTAAAAGGGAGTGTTTGGAAAAACTTTTTGGTTAAATATTATGAAGCAAATAAAATCCATAAAAGATATATTGAACTCTCAAAAAATAGAGTTGATGATAAAAATTACTTAGAGAGTCTATATAAAGCACAGACAAATGACGCACTCTGGCATGGTGTCTTTGGCGGTACGTATCTGCCAAACCTAAGAGATAATGCTTATCGTTTTATCATCGATTGTGAAAATATACGATATTTTGAGATGAGTGCAACTGAGGTAAACGATATCAATTGTGATGGTTTTGACGAGATAAAATGTATCACAAAAAATCTTATCACTATCTTTGATTCAAAGTGTGGTGGACAGCTAATTGAGTGGGATATCAGAGATAGGAGTTTTAATCTGCAAAACACTATGAGTCGATATTATGAAGCTTATCATCAAAAGATTATCGACTATAAAGATGAGGATTTACATAACGATAGTGGTGAAACTAAGAGTGATGAGATAGCTACGATTCACGGAAATGATGGAGTTGATCTGTCTCAATATCAAGAGTACTTAAAACATGATTGGTACACTAAAAATAGTTTTATAGATCATGTTGTTGATAAGAAGATGTCACTAGAGGAGTTTTCTTCTTCAACTTTTAAAGAGTATGGTGATTTTGCTAATCAACCTTTTGAGATAATCCAAAGCGAAAATGAAACTGTCCATTTTAAAAGAGATGGTGGGATATTTGTAAAAGATAAGAAACATCCTACAACACTAAATAAAACTTTTAAAATAGATAGTGATGAGATAATTTTTGAAATCATGTTAAAGTGTGATATAGACAGAGAGTTTTGGTATATGCAAGAGTACAATCTTCATTTTGCAAATCTTAAAGATATCACGATAAATTCAAATATCTTTAATGAAAATTTGATTTTAAAAGATAGACAAAGTTTGGAAATTTATGATAAATATACAGATAAAAGTATCATCTTTACACTCTCTGAAAAAACAGATATCTATCTAGCTAGACTCGATACGCTTAGCCAAAGTGAAGCAGGATTTGACTTGACAAATCAAGGGCTTACTATCGGTTTTGTTTTTGATATAAAACCAAAAACAAATATCAGCGGTCAAATTGAGGTGAATTAAATGTCTGAGATAAGATACTGCAAACTAAGTGACAACGATGTCATCATCTCTCCAAAAAGATTGCATAGACCTACACAGTTTGATGCACCTTCGGATAATTATACGATAGATGAGTGTCCATTTGAGATAGGAAACGAAGATGCTACGCCACAAGAGATTTACTCTGTAAAAGATAAAGATGGCAATTGGATATGTCGTGTTGTACCAAATCTTTATAATGCACTAGATATTAACGAAGAAAAAAGTTCAAAAAGAGTTGGGTTTTTTACTGCAAAAAGTGCTTTTGGTGCACATGAAGTGATTATCGAAACACCCTCACATGATAAAACAGTTGATGAGTATTCATTAGAGCAGTGGAGTGCATATCTCTTGACTATCAATCATAGATTGAAAGATTTACGAGGTGATAAAAGACTTGAATATATCCAAGTTTTTAAAAACCACGGTTCACGAGCTGGGGCAACACTAAGACATCCTCATTCGCAAATTATCGCTACTGGATTTGTACCACAAGATGTAAAAAAGGAGCTTCAAAGATGTAAAGAGTATTTTGATATCCATCAAAGGAGACTTCTTTTGGATATCGCATCAGAAGAGTCAAGGCTAGGAAAAAGAGTAATCTTTGAAAACAATAGCTTTGTTGCATTTGCACCATATGCATCTCTTTATCCTTTTGAAGTTATGATTGCACCTAAGAAACATATAAGTGATATGAGTGAATTAAATCAAAGTGAGATTAATAATCTCTCTAAAACTTTACAAAATGTATATAGAAAACTCTATAAGACTTTGGGAGATTTTCATTTTAATATGATTTTTAAAAATCCACCAGCTCTTGAGAATTATTATACATTTTATATACAGATCATTCCTCGAATTTATATGTTGGCGGGGTTTGAATTAGCAACGGGTTTGAGGATAAATCCTCTCTCTCCTGAAAAAGCCACAAAAAAATTAAAAGAGTTATCATAATGACTAAAACACTATTTATCTCCAGTGAAATATTTCCATTTGCAAAAAGCGGAGGACTTGGCGATGTAGCTTCAAGTCTGCCTAAAGCACTAAGCGCCTATATAGATATCACCTCTATTATGCCACTATACTCTGTGATAAATAGAGAAAAATATAAAATTCAAAGCACAGGATTTAAATACAGTTTTTGGGTAAACAATATAGAGTATCAGTTTGAGGTATACAAAAGAGGACAAACTCTCTTTTTAAAAGATAACCGTGCTTTGTTTGATAGAGATAAGATGTATGGAAGCTATAAAGACAATGATGTCCGTTTTGGTCTATTTTGTTATGCAGTGCTTGAGTATATCAAAGCAAAAGGTGAGTATTTTGATATCTTGCATATCAATGATTGGCAGAGTGCGCTTATAGCACTTTTACTCAAAGAGAGATATCATTTTGACTCTAAAATTGTCTTTACTATTCACAATCTTGCTTATCAGGGAATTTTTCCAAAAAAGAGTATCAACAGACTAGGGCTTAGTTGGGACTATTTTACAGTTTCAAAACTTGAATATCATGACAATATAAACATGCTCAAATCCGCGATCACATATAGTGATGTCGTAACCACAGTTAGCCCAACTTATGCACAAGAGATTCAAACTCATAGATTTGGCTGTGATCTTGAAAATCTCATACAAGACAATGAATATAAACTAAGAGGTATTTTAAATGGTATCGATTATGATGAGTTTAATCCATCTATCGATAGTTATCTTCCAAAAAACTTTGATGTTGATGACTTAAGCAATAAAAAAGCACTCAAAAAGGAGCTTTTAAAAGAGCTTCATCTAGAAGATGAGCAAAAACCACTATTTATTTTTATAGGAAGATTTACCGCACAAAAGGGAATTGATCAGATATTGGAGTCTATACACCATTTGGCACAGATGCCTATAAATGTTGCTATTTTAGGTTCAGGTGAAGAGGATTATAACTATTGGTTTGGTTCACTTTCAGGTAGATACAAAAACATCTCTATCACGATAGGGTATAACGAAGCTTTGGCTAGAAAACTATACGCATCAGCAGACTTTTTATATATGCCCTCAGAGTATGAACCGTGTGGGTTAAATCAGATGATAGCTATGAAATATGGAGCACTGCCTATTGTGCGAAAAGTGGGTGGACTTAAAGATAGTGTGGTTGATTTTGAAGAGATTTCTAGTTTTCCAGCAGATAAAGGCGTTGGAATTGTATTTGAACATGGTAGTTTAGAGGATTTTATCTATGCTACTAAAAAAGCACTTTTGTTATATGAAGATAAGAGTAGATTTGATGAGGTTATAAAACATGACATGTGTGTAGACTTTTCATGGCATGTAAAATCAAAAGAGTATTTTAAACTCTACAAAGACCTTCAAGATGGTTGGCTTCCTGAGTGTAAAATCAAAGAGTTTGAGATACCTACTCATTATGATATAGATACACTAAAAACAATTGCTATCAATCCCAATACACTTTTTACCTATTGGGAGATTACAAATAGACTTTTAGATAAACATCAAATTTCTCTAAAAGATCTGAAACTAAAAGCCTTTGTAAGTGAAGTAGAGATTCAAGAAGTTGGTGTACATGATGGAGTTGGAAACTATTACTTTGATATGCAGATGGATTTTGAAAGCGTTATGACAAAGATAGGATATATCAAAGCTGATGGTACTTTTATCTCAATCTTACAATCAAATAGATTTGTCGCTCCAAACTCTAAAGTGATAAAAAGTGACAACATAATTTGGAGAAATCTAACAACACTAGAGCTTTCATCTAAAGATGCCCAATATATGGAAAATCAATTTTATGAAACAAGCGACAAACTTTCATCATCTACACTTGTAAAAAGAAGAACTCTACAAGAGCTTATCAAGCGCGAAGATAACCAAAGCTCAACCACACTCTCTAAAAAAGGAGGATTTTAATATGTCACAAGGTTTTTGGATACCGGTACTTCACTCACATCTTCCGTTTGTTAAGCACCCTGAATATGAGTATTTTTTAGAGGAGCAGTGGCTTTTTGAAGCTATTGATGAGTGTTATATACCGCTTTTAAGTAACTTAAAAAAATTAGTTGATGAAGGGGTGGATTTTCGTCTGACAACTTCAGTGACACCACCACTTGCTGAGATGCTAAAAGATACACTTTTGATGCAAAAATATGAAAGACATGTAGATAAGATGATAGAGCTTGGAGTAAGAGAGATTGAGCGAACCAAAACAAGAAGCCAAGAGGAGCATCAACTAGCACATTTTTATAAAAATCGTTATGAAGATATCAAGAATTTTTTTACTGGATTTTTACAAAAAGATGTATTGAGTGGCTATAGATATTTTGCCAATTTAGGAAAACTAGAGATCATCACATGTGGCGCAACCCATGGGTTTTTACCGATACTATCACTCAATGAAAAAGCAGTAGATGTACAAATTCGCATAGCAGTAGAGTCACACAAAGAGAATTTTGGAGTATCTCCAAATGGTATCTGGCTTCCTGAATGTGCCTATTTTGATGGTTTGGACAAAGTTTTGGCAAAATATAACATCAAATTTTTCTTTGCAGATTCACATGCACTCATCTGCGCTAATCCAACTGCACAAAATGGTGTTTTTGCTCCTGTATATACTCCCGAAAATGTAGCTGTATTTGCAAGAGATCCACAAAGTAGTAAAAAAGTTTGGAGCTCAAAAGAGGGTTATCCTGGAGATCCTAATTATCGTGATTTTTATCGTGATATCGGATATGATTTGGATTTGGAGTATATCAAAGATTTTATCTCACCTGATGGCAATCGTGCTTTTACAGGATTTAAATACCATAAAGTAACAGGAGATACAGACCATAAAGAGTTTTACAATCCAAACATAGCTTATCACAAAACAAGCTCTCATGCGCAAAATTTTGCATATGAGAGATCAGAGCAATTTAGAGAACTCTCTAAACAGATGGATAGAGCACCCATGCTAGTCTCTCCATATGATGCAGAGCTTTTTGGTCACTGGTGGTTTGAAGGTCCTGATTTTTTATATCATCTTTTTAAAGAGATACAAAACCAAGACAATTTCAAATCAGCCACACCGATGGAGTATCTAAAAGCCCAACCAACTAATCAAGTTACAATCCCAACGCCATCTTCATGGGGTGATGAGGGGTATTTTGATGTATGGCTAAATAGAGATAATGACTGGATTTATAGACATCTACACGTTTTAGCAGATACTATGGAAGATTTGGCAAAACGATATAAAAATGAACAAGAGCCTATAAAAGTGAGAGTCTTAAATCAACTATTAAGAGAGTTATTGTTAGCTCAAAGTAGTGATTGGGCGTTTTTGATAACCACGCAAACGGCCATTGAGTATAGCCGAAGAAGAACAAAAGAGCATATCCATAACTTTTTAGAACTCTCCAAGATGTTAGATGAAGTTGATGTCTATTTTTTAGAGTGGTTGGAGCAAAAAAACTCTATATTTCAAAATATTAATTATCGGGTGTTTGTTTAGTTTTGTTTGGTATTGGGTAACTCTTTTTAGATACAATTTATACGCAAGGAGGAAATCATGAAATTAGAAAATACAATGGTCATCGTGGCGGATTTAGGAGAGTTGAAAGTCTATGGAGTTAAAAAGAGTGAAGCGGTTGTCTCTAATGAGATGAAAGAGTCTTATGCTTTGGAAGCTGTAAACAATATCGCATATATAGATGCACATAAAAAAATTAGTGAAGTAGTAAGTGACAGTGCCGGTAATTTTGCAGGTTCTACTGCAGAAGACCACAACCGCGAAATTGAGAGAAAAAAACGCTCTCTAAAAGATGTTGCAAATGATATCGATCTGATTGTAGAGAATGAAAAACCAAAACAACTGTTTTTGGCATTTCCCAAAGAGTCGCTTTCAAAATTGCAAGATACATTGAGTCAAAATACAAAATCACTTTTAACTAAAACAATTGCAAGTAATTTAGTCAAAACTGATAAAAACAGAGTTTTGTCACATTTTAAATAAAACTATTTGCCCGCACTCAAAACTGCTTGCTCAAGATGGTAAGCAATTCGGGCGATATGTGTATTTGAGCGTTGGAGCCATCTGATCGCTTCAAGATCTTTTGTCCCTTCGCTGATGCTGATAGTACCGTTTGCTATGAGGGAGGTTACAGTATCTCTTTTTTACTAACGGACTTTTTGATCATTTTTGTCTTAGCTTTAGCCGAGTCTGATATCTTTGTGTAAGCATGTGTTTTGAGATCAAGTAGTATTGTCTCTATGCACTTTGATAACAAAATTCTCTCTTTAAGTAGCAGTCCAGAACTAAAGCTGCTGCTTGTTCAAAATTGATCGCTCCTGCATATAACATGGTCAATGTTGCTACTACTACTGCACGATCTTTGGTTAAATCTAAATAAAAGATATTATCTTCATTTAAATTTACTTCTTGAACTTCAATTTTTTCTAGGTTAATAATTCCTAAATTTTTAAGAATTCATCCATGTCGTCCATTTCTGATATTGGAAGTTTTGAACCTGTTGGATTTGAATTATTTTTTAAGTCAATTAGGGTTGTTTTTTCATTTGAGATATTATGTAGTTTTTTTTCTAAATATCTCACATGAGATTTTGTAAGATTTGTATCTTTTGAAATGAAAATTACAAAATCTGTCCACCAATCTTTACCTCTGAAGTGATCATTAATTCTTTTGTTAACTTCATCAGCTTCACCAACATATAAGGCGATTTGAAATTCATTCATATCTCTTGATAAAAGTAGATAAACTCCTGGTGATTTTAGTTCGTCAATTTCTTGGATCAACTTTGAATGTTTTCTTTCACCGATGTAGGCTTTACCAGTCCAATTGCTCAGTTCAGCAGTTTTAATATTTTTTAAATCATCACCATAAATATAAAGTTTTATTGTTTGACCTCTTTTTATAACATATCCTTTCATCAGAGTTTTTGTGCACCTTTTTTTAAAAGGT
>CAYUSV010000050.1:0-13626 GCA_964447385.1 uncultured Campylobacterales bacterium
GGTATGATTATAAAAAAAAGGTATAAACTATGGAAATTAAAAATTGTAACTCTCTAAATGAAGTAAGAGATGAGATAGATAAGGTAGATGAACAGATAATAAAGCTAATTGCATCCAGAAAAAACTATGTCAAACAAGCGGCAAAATTTAAACATTCGATAGATGAGATTAAGGCTGATGATAGAGTGGAAGATGTCTTAAACAAAGTCCGTCATCAAGCGCTATCTCTTAGTCTCTCACCAAATCTTATGGCTGAAATTTATCAGCGAATGATTGATGATATGGTCGAAACTGAGATAGCTCAATTTAGAAATACAAAAACTTTTTAATTTTTGTCCCAGATTTTTTTAAGGTCTTTTTCAATCACTTCTGTCTTGATAGCACCTATATAAAATTTATTATCTGCTTTGCCTTCATAAATATCTGTCAAATTCTGATATTTGCCATCTTTTAAGACAACTTTAAAAGGTATCTGTATTGTTTTTTTATAGTCAATACCTTTCAAAAGAGTGCTTATAATCGCTTCATTATCTTTAGAGTTACTTATAAAATAGTACGCACCATACTTAAACCTAAAGTTATCATTTACATACTCATCTGTTACCTCTTCAAAAGTATTGAGTGCAATTATCAAAAACTTATCAGCATATTTAACCTGAAGATCCGTTAGATGAGGAGCCTCTTTTCTACATGGAGGACAATATGTAGCATACATATCAAACATAATTACTTTCTTTTCATGACCCTCTACAACAAAACCATCATCAACTTTTTTTAGTTTGTACTCTGCACCGGTATTTATATCTTTGATAGTATAAGAGTCAGCCAAACTCTCTACTTTCACCTCTTTTTTGGGCTCCGAACATCCCGAAAAAATCAGAAGTGAAAAAATAGTAAATAGTATAAATAAATATCTCATATCAAACCTCCTATGTTAAAGTTCAGATTCTATAAGCTCAACAAGTTGCTTATATCCAAACTTTTGAAGAGGAATACCATTAACAAAATATCCCGGTGTCTTTTTAACTCCTAGTGTCTTGACATCAGCCATATCTTGCTCAACAATTTTATCAAGATTAGAATCTTTCATATCTTCTGCCAACTTATCTGTATCTATTCCTAAAGTTGACATGATTTGCCATACCATTTGAATATTTGGCTTATGGTGACTTGCCCACTGTTTTTGATACTTAAAAAGCCCCTCTAATGCCACCATATATTTACCCTGTTTTTTTGTAGCTTCTAAAAGCTTTACAACATAATCAGAGTCAGGATGAAATGCAGCATATCTTATAACTAGCCTTATCTGATTCGGATATTTTTTCATTATATCTTTTACAAGAGGATAAAAAGCAGCACAAGTTTCACATGCTGGGTCTAAAAATTCAACAAGAGTGACTTTAGCGTCTTTGTTACCAATTATTGTTGAGTGTTCTCGAACAAGTACTTCTTGATTATTTTTGGCAATTAAAGCTACCTCTTTAGATTGGCTATCTTTATAAAAATAGCTACCAAGAGCAAATGCAATCAGTAAAAATATGACTGAAAATAGTATGAGTTTCTGTTTTGTCATGTGGATATCCTTTTTTTAAATGTAATTAGTAAAACTATTATAATAGAAAACGCGATGAACGACAACATAGGAATCGTCAAAAAACCAAAAAAGCTTATATATTTTGCAGAACACGGTATCCCCTGAGCGCATGGAGCCATAGTCTCCGGTATAATTTTATACTGCAAAAGATTATGATAAAGAGCAATTAACCAACCAACAACAGCAAGAGGCATGGCATATCTAAAAACATTTTTATCAAATGGAAACAATCCCGCAAGAAAAATAATAACCAAAGGATACATCAAAATCCTCTGATACCAACAAAAAGTACAAGGCGGATACTCCATCACTTCACTAAAAAATAGACTCCCAAGTGTAGCAAATATAGCAACAAGCCACGCAAAAAATATGATATTCCAATTCATTGCTGCACTTTTTTGAGTATCACTCATAACAACCTCTCCCTAGATAAGATAAAATAATCGAAAATTATTATACACAAAGATGATAAATACTCCTAACATACAAAAAATTATAAATTAGCCTATTCAGTCTTATGATTTTATGTCGATATAAAAGTAGAGAAATCACAAAGGAACCCATTATGACAAAAGCAAAATATATACTGATGGGGATGTTTCTGTTTACATTTTTAACAAACTCATCTCTATATGCGGCAGGAGGGACAATGAGTGGTTATGTCTACGAAGACAAAGACCACAATCAAATAAAAGATGTTGGTGAAAACGGGACTTTACAAGCAAATATCATAAAACTTTGTAAAGGTGCTACACTTAGAGATACTTACGCGATACCTGCCTTAAATCCAACAGGCTATTATGAATTCAATGTCACTGATAATGGAATTTTCACTATTATCGAAGATGATACAAATACAAGTAGTTGTACTGTTTCAAATAATCCTTCTGGATGGTCATCTACATCATCTAACTATATTACAGTAACAATGACTGGATCAGATAAAGGGAGTCTAAACTTTGGTAACTTCAAAGATGATATTCTGCCTCTAACCGCCGCAGATAGAGAAAAAGCTTATCTTTTTCAAAATCAACCTTCAGATGTTTACAGATTAGATCTAGTAACAGGAAAAATGACAAAAGTAGCCAACAATATAAATCCTTCAGGTTTTCATATCAATGCTTTAGGATACAATATAAAAGATGGTTATTTTTGGGGATCTGCCCCAAGAAGAGGTCAGTTTTCAGCAGACGGATACATATCCAGAGTAGGAAAAGATGGTTCTGGAAACTGGGTATCAACACATTATGGTCCAATTCCAAATTTAAATATATTTTCATATTCAGGAGATATAGATAAAGATGGTAAACTACACATCTATAGACATAATTCAGGATTTATATCTATAATAGATCTTGACCCAAACTCACCTAGTTATCTAACTACTATAGATCATAAAATGTTGATAAACAAATCAACAGGTTTTGGTATAAACATTAAGACTACCGACTGGGCATTTAATCCAAAAGATGACATGCTTTATACCGTAAATAATGGAACAGGTAAACATTATCTATATAGAATAAATCCAAAAACAGCTGTGGTTGAAAACTTGGGTGATGCAAAAATAAGTAACAGCCTATCCGGTGGATCATCTATGGGAACTACAGGTAATCTACCTGCAGGGCATCCTCCTCTTTCTGGACTAGGACGAGTATTTGGTGGTTCATTTTTTACAAAAGATGGTTATTATTATCTCTATGATAACGGCTATGGAAGGAATATCGGAGAAGTATTTCGTATAGATGTGACCAACCCATCAGGCATAATCGACCCCACAGCTGTACCTTTTTCAAAACCAAGATATACTTCTCTAAACGATGGCGTCATGTTTGCAAACAATGAAATATTTTTAGATTTTGGTGATGCTCCAGATGATAGTAATAACACAACAGGAGATGGCACAGCAACAGGCAACTATAAAACTATGCTCGCAGATGATGGTGCTAGACATAAAATTGATTCCAATGGGTCAACAATCTACCTAGGTACAATACCACCAGATCATGAAGACGATGGTCAACCAACTGTTCCAGCAGATGGTGATGGTGCCGAAGATGATGGAGTCACTCTAAAAGGTGTAACACTACAAGGGTCATCAATAGTAGCAGGAAGCAAAATAAATTTAAAAATCAAAACAACGGGTATCGGAGTTTTAAGCGCTTGGATAGATTGGAATGATGATGGTAACTTTACAAATGATAGTGAACGAATAGCATTTAATGTAAATGGTGCATCAGGAAATATTGTTATACCAAATATATCAGTTCCCTCAACTATTACCGCAAATAAAACTTACGCAAGGTTTAGATATAGCTCAGATACAGACCTAAACGCAACAGGTCCAGCAAGTAATGGCGAGGTAGAAGACTACCTGATAAAATTCAGCAGTGGCAATCAATTTGGAGTTTGGGACAGTGATGAAGGTCTTGCAAATCAAGTCATAAAAACAAAAATTGTAAACCAAGATATAAACTTGACAATTGCATCACTCGACGGCAACCAAACATCTTTTACAAGCAATGTATATGACATAGTAAAAGCAGCCATATATTCAAATACACAACAATTATCAAGCTGGAAGGATGTAAACTTAACAGATACAAATACTACTAAAATAGAATTTGGAGCAATTAACCAAGCACATAAAAGTGCTTATGTTACTATCAGATATGGTGATGTAAACTCCACAGAAGATGTAAATTTGTCTGAAAAATTTGCCATAAGACCAGATAAATTTATCATAAATCCTATATCTATTTCACTAAAAGCAGGAGAGGGTTTTGATCTAAATATCACAGCAGTTGATAAAAATGGAACTTTAGCTTATGATTATAATGAGACAAATGCTACATTTTCAATAACTGCACAAGAACAAGATGCAAACTGTAGTACCGGCAGTATATCGGCTAGCAGTACAATATTTAGAGATGGTTCACTAAATACAACCGCAACCTATTCAGAGGTTGGTAGAGTTATTTTAAAAATTGAAGATACAGGCTTTGCTGCAGTTGATGTAGGTGATTCAAACTCTACACAAAGACTTATAAAAAGTGGCATATCTAATATGTTGGCATTTAATGCAAGTGCTTTTACGCTAG
The DNA here is from genome assembly GCA_964447385.1 of uncultured Campylobacterales bacterium. Classification (GTDB taxonomy): domain Bacteria; phylum Campylobacterota; class Campylobacteria; order Campylobacterales; family QNZT01; genus SZUA-1433. Next base: position 4,696 of record CAYUSV010000050.1, read on the forward strand.
ATTGGAATATTACTAATAGTGCAAATAATATGACCTATTTTTCATCTGATCCAGCAAACATGGGTGCTTCATTAAAGCTAAAATTAACTGCAGAAAATGCACTTAATCAAAAGTTAGCAAACTACACCGATGAATGTTACGCAAAAGATATCAACACAACCATTACATTTGATATAAATGGAACGACAAACCAATCATTTACCCCAGTTTGGGAGGTTGACAATAACGGAACGATAGACAGTAATGGAACTAATATAATTAACAATACAGGCTTCAGCTCTAATAATAATATCACAGTAACCACAAAAAAAGCACAATTTGAAAATGCAAAAAAAGGTATAGCAACTACAAAAATAGATATCAATCTTAACCGAAATGCAAGAGTAGCAAGAGAGCCTTTAACTATGCGCATTACTGATGTATTAAGCTCAGATAGCTTTGCACTTGGAAACAAACTTATCGCCACAGCAGGAAATGATACAGCAAACTTTTACTACGGCAGAGTTCATGCACCTAATTATGAAGTGATAGGAATGAATTTTAATGCCACTATCTATTATGAGGTATATTGTAGAGATTGCATACAAGCTAATTTTGCACAAATTAACAACGCTCGTGAGAGTATAGATTCTGTATTTTGGTACATATTAGGAGCTGTTGACTACAACGCCTTAGCCGGTAACATCAACAAAGCAGATATAAGTTCGTCTACAGAGTCAACATCTAGCCATTATTATACAAGTATACCGCCACAACCACCTGAAAAAGATGTAATAGTCGTACAAGCTCCAAAACTACCTTTTTCTGATCGTATCAATTTTGGTGCAGACAATTGGCTACTATATAATCGATTTAGAAATATCACTCAAGATAGCTTTAGGGTAAAGTTTATCAGTCCGAACTTTAGGTGGAGTGGCAAAGGTAATGAAGGCTTGACACTAGATACAAACATATCAAGAAGCAAACTACAAAAAATGGATTGGTAATCTAAAATGATTTATAACTGTAAGGTAGTTGGTAGTAGTTAAAAACTCTACTAGCTTGCCTATTTACAGGCTTTAAAAGATGAGAAAGATTGACACCCACTGCCATATAAGGATATCGGTTGATCTCATCATCTCTTTTTCTTGTATAGTATCCCACATGAAACTCGAAATATTTAAAAAAACTCCTTTTAACTGTTTCAAAACCATCAAATTTCACAGCTACTAAAAATTTCATCCCCTCATAATCTGTAAGGATATCAAAACTCCCCTCTTTTGTAATCTTTTCACTAGGAAAATACTCCCATCTGATATCAATACGCTTTGAAAGATCAGGATTTTTTAGTAGATAATACCCACTATATGCACCCAAGACATTAAAAAGTATATCTTCGTATGAAAACCCAAAATCCCCAAAGCCATCCCCAATCTCCATAATAGCATTTATAATAAGCGACGAGTAAACAGCCTCTTTTGCGGAGTACTCTTTTGAATACCCCCATCTTTGATACAATGAGGTCAAAAGTTGTGTCATCAGATAGTTTGTATAAAAATGTCCAAACTTATCTACACCACCGTGTTTAGTATCTCTATCAAACCAACCCTCATCTGCTATACTAAAGCTTCCTTTTTTATAATCCCATTGAAAATAACCATAGGTTAAAATTAAAGCACTAGATAAAACATTGGTGTAAAAAATCTTTCGACTATCTTGCAGGGGTTTTGAATGAAGAGTAGCTGTTAAGGCTAATGTTATAAATAGATAACGCATCAATATATCAAAGGCACAAACCTAAAACCCTCAAACTCTTGATGAGTAATCTCATCTTCTGAAATTTTTTCAAAAAGATAGATTGAATTTTCTATAGGTATTACCAATCGTGCTGTGATTTCAAGTTGAGAAAAGAGCTCTTTTGGTATATCATCTGCACTAGCTGAAACTAAAATCGCATCAAACTTTTCACCGGGTATTCCCAAAACATCTGAAGCTTTTTCAATTTTTGCATTTTTAATACCCATTTTCTTAAGATTTTGCGAACCAAAATCCACAAGCTCATCTTTTCGCTCTAATCCCAAAACCAATCCACTCTGCCCAACAATATGTGCCAAAAGTGCACTACTCCACCCAGAACCAGAACCGATATCCAGTATCTTATCTCCCTTTTTTGGCTGTAAAAGCTCCAGCATAAAAGCAACCGTCCAAGGCTGTGATATCGTCTGCCCCTCTCCGATAGAAAGAGGAGCATCTACATACCTATAATCAGCAAATTCACTAGGTACAAAACAGGCTCTATCGACCGCTTTGAAAGCTTCTATAATAGTCGGGGTTTTTAAAACTCCACTCTGCTCCAAAGAGCTTATTAATTCTTTGTTAGTTCTCATGGTACAATTATACCAAAAGAGGTACTCTAATGAACTTATTTGACTTTATAATCAAACATGCAACACTTCATTTTGTCACTGTAAGTCTATTTCTTTTATCATTTTTTACAATTATTCACATGCTATTTTCAAGGAAAAAACCATCACAAATGATTGCTTGGACAGTAGTAATTGTCTCTATTCCATATGTAGGGATACTTATATATTTTATATTTAATGGAAGGAAGATCAACAAAAACATCAAAAACAAACCAAAAGTAGAACTTCAAAAGATTGATGAAATTGACGGTAAATTTAGCTCTCCCATAGAGCAATTTTTAAGACATTTATATATCGCTGGAGCAACAAATAAAAATGAATTTTATCTCTGTAAAAATAGTGTAGACACATACGAGAAGATATTAAGCTCTATTAAAAATGCAAAAGAGTCTATTTATATCTCTACATATATATTTAGTAATGATAAAATTACCAAAGAGATTATAAAACTATTAACACAAAAAGCCAAAGAAGGAGTTTGCGTCAAACTACTTTTTGACTCATTTGGCTCACTCCTGCTTGAACTTTTTCCAAAATCATTAAAGTCTCTTAAAGATGCAGGAGGTGAGTACTATTTTTTTATGTCTGTGCTAAAACATCCAATTAAAAATAGATTTAATTTTAGAAACCATAGAAAAATGATCATCATAGATAACTATACAGCCATAAGCGGAGGTACAAATATCTCCAAAAACTACCTATCGGCTGATGATGAACACTCAACATGGATGGATCTTACATTTATCATCAAAGGAACGGCCGCAATTCACTATTTTGAGATATTTAGATACGACTGGGAGTCACAAACAAAACAGTATCTTAAACTGCCACAAAAGTTAGATTATAAGCCTTTCAAAACAGATAGTATCATTCAAGTCGTACCTTCAGGTCCTGATGTAAATAACGACGCGCTTTACGAATCCATCATCTATGCTCTTTTTTTGTGCCAAAAAAAGGTTTGGATTTTAACACCATATTTTGTACCTGATAGCTCTATTATGGATGCACTTATCATAGCTTCTCATCGAAATATTGAGATCAAGATAATTTTGCCTAAAATATCTGATCAAATTCTTGCAGATATCAGTAGGAGCGGATTTTTACGAGAGTTACAAAATGAAGGTATTGAGATACTCCTTTACAAACCCAAAATGTTACATGCAAAAGCGATGATTGTAGACGACAAAGTAGCACTTATAGGCAGTTCAAATTTTGATGCAAGAAGCTTTTTTTACAATTTTGAAGTGATGAGTTTTCTCTATTCAAAAAAAGATATAACAGAGCTAAATGCGTGGATTGAAAATCTTTTTAAAGAGTGTGACAAAGGGATAAAACCAGCTGGTAAAATACGTATCATCATTGAAAATTTTTTCAAAATGCTCTCACCTGCACTTTAGGGAAAAATAGGAGAAAACATGTATAGAAAACTTCTTCCATGGTTTGTAGATCAAAAAAATCACTCTGTTTGCATCAAAGATATAGAAAACAGATATTTAAAAGAGGAAAAATTTACTCTTTTAAATTGGAATGTGTATAAAAACAACCACAGCTTCAAATGGCTACATGATTTTGGACAGATACTACATCTTTATGAACCAAACCTCATCACCTTTCAAGAGTATAAAACAAGAAGCAAAAGAAGCATTTTAGATCAACACAAAAAATATGGTTACGGGTTTTTTCCAAACATGCAGATGAGAAATGAAGATAATGGACTATTAAATGCCTCAACATGTTGCATAGATAACTTTAATCCAATTTTTAGTGAACACTTAGAGCCACTTATAAAAACACCGAAAATTAGTTTTTTTACACAATACAAACTTGTGAACAATCAAAAACTAACTCTTATAAATACCCACATGATAAACTTCGTAAAAATTAAAAAATATATATCTCAAATCAAACAACTAGAGAGACTTTGCCAAAACCAAGAGCTAATTATCTTAGCAGGTGATTTTAACACCTGGAGTGCAAAACGAATGCATATCTTAAAAAGTATGACTAATGATTTAGAACTTTGCCATGTAGAGTTTGAAATAAATCATAAAAAATCATATCTTGCTCACCCTCTTGATCATGTCTTTTACAAAGGTCTAAAACCAATTAAAGCTAAAATACTACAAGATATAAAAACATCTGACCACAAACCTATTATCGTCGAATTTTCTAAAAAAAACTAAACCTATGCCGATATTGTAATTATACGAATAAATAAAGAAATAAACAGTAAAAGGCTATACATGACAACGGAAATGATATTGGAAAAAGTAAAAGCATTCCCACCACTTGATGACACTGTCACTAAAGTGATGGGTGTATGTAACGACATCAATGGCTCAATAGGTGATTTAGCAAGGGTAGTTCAAAATGACCCTATGACAACGGCAAATATACTCAAAGCTGCAAACAGCCCTCTTTATGGATTCAGCAGAGAGATAAAAGGTATCACACAAGCGGTTTCAATTTTTGGAATGGATACAGTAAAAGGTTTTGCATTCTCTTCATTTTTACAAAAAAAGCCTGATTTAAATCTTACTCCTTATGCGATAGACGCTAGAGATTTTGCATCTATTTCTGAACAACAAAATGCATTTATCATAAAATGGTTCAAAGGCAAAAAAGATATGCTTGATGTGCTTTCACTCACATCGTTTTTGATGGAGGTTGGAAAACTCGTCCTTGCAAGCGTAGTCATAGAACACGGCAAATCTGATGAATTTAAAGAGTATATAAGCCAATGTACAACAATTGAAGAGATTAAAGCAATTGAGACAAAAGTATTTGGTATCACAAATGAAGAGGTTACTGCAATACTTTTAGAAGAGTGGAACTTTGATGATGCAATGTTCAATGCAATCAGACATCTACACAACCCTCAAAATGCAGATGAGTCTGTACAAAAATATGCTAAAGTACTCCATGTAATAAAAACACTCATCTCTACACAAAACTTTGGCAAAGAGCCACAACTTGAAATGGCACTTGAACTTGTTGATAAATATGGCTTAGATAAGAACCGTTTTGAAGAGGTTGTACAAGAGTTGTTTAACCTACAAACTGCATAAATACCTTCCTTGGCTAAATTTATAATTTTTACTCAAGTGTATTTATCCTTTTTAAAGCGTGATCTTTGTAATGAAATTATAGACTTCAAACTCTTAAAAAAATCTTTTTTTTTACTTTCATAGATAGATGTAAGATTACTCTTACATCTTCTACAATACAGATCTGTTGGTATTAAAACATTATTTGCTCTACATACTGGACATCTATATTTAAACTCCATAAGCTCTACTCTCCTTCTAAGAAAAATATCGTATCTATTATCTCCTCCTCAATAGAGGCTTTATCTTCACTTAAGGCTGATATAAACTTGCTCTTTAGTGCTTTTAAATCTTCTTTATCTTCTTTTAAAATAGTATCACTATCTAATATTTCATCTATTTTTGTGACAATACTCTTGTCATGATGTGTTAATATATCCATCTCTTTTACTTTTGAGTGGTGAGTTGATTTTGATATTTTGGTTTTAAACTCTCCTTGTATGATCTCACTTGTATGAACCTCTTCTCCTATTACAGATAACATGCCATCTTGGTTAAGACTAAAAGTAACATCAATAGCTCCATCTTCTACGGGGTTTTCTATATTTAAAAGCATATCACCAATTTTTATATTTTCATCAAGATCATCTTCATTTTCACCTTGATAAACATCAATCTTAAACTGTTTTTGATACTCAGTGGTAGCATAATATCTTGAAGTTTTACTAGTTGGAACAGGTGTGTTTTTTAGTATAATTTTAGAGAGAATCAAATCAAAATCAAAATCACTACTACTATCAAGTGCGGATGTTCCTAAAGAGTAAGGTGTGATATCAACTAAAATAGAATCAGTATCAACTCCATCTATCATAGCTCCCTGCAAAATAGCACCTATCGATACAGACTTATCAGGATCTTCTATAAGAATTGGCAATTTACCAGTTTTTTCTAAAATTTTATGGGTAATAAAAGGTATTTTACTTGAACCTCCTGTTAATATAATCGCCTCCAAATCATCTATATCACTATTTGACTCTTCAATAGTATCTAGTAGAAGTGTTATAGTTTTATCTATATCATCTTTTATTAACTCTTCAAACTCTTCTCTGCTTATCTCTACCTCTAAATGCAAGGCTTCGCCATCTTTTTTTGCAAAAAATTTCTCATCTATATTAACACTATGCTCATTTGAAAGGGCTATTTTTATCTTCTCTGCAAGTTGAGCTAATTTTATCTCTAATCTTTTAGTTAATTTTATATCAAATTCACTCTTTTTCCAGATGAGATTAGCTAATTTTTTATCAAAATCATCGCCTCCGAGTTGATTATCACCTGTAGTAGCTAGAACCTCTATAAGCCCTTGGGAGTTTTCAATAATTGATATATCAAAAGTACCACCACCCAAATCATAAACTCCATAGAGTATATCTTCATCTTTATCCACACCATAACTAATAGCAGCAGCTGTTGGCTCATTGATGACTCGAAGCACCTCTAACCCAGCAAGTTTAACAGCTTGGGTAGTTGCGTCCCTTTGATTTTCATTAAAATAAGCAGGAACAGTGACAACACATCGTTTATATATTACTCCCATCTCTTGTTCTGCTATGGTTTTAATCTTTTTAATAATAAAAGAAGAGATCTCTTGTGGAGTAAAATTTTTACCATTTAAAATTATATTTTCATCACTTCCCATCAATCTTTTGATAGATATCGCTGTATTTTCCTCAGCTATCATCGCCATATTTTTAGCTTTAATGCCTACAATCACACCCTCATCATTAACATTAACAACTGAGGGAAGCAGATAATCTCCATCAAAAGAGATATGTTTTAACCCATCTTCTGTGTATATAGTTGCTACACTATTTGTTGTTCCTAAATCAATTCCAATTATATCCATCTATTTACCTTTACCTTTGCATAATTTAATAGTTCATTTTTATATATAAACCCATCTTCAAGTACTTCTATAATTATCCCATCTTCCAAGTTTTTATCCTCAATCAACTCTATAGCTTCATGAAAATTTGAATCAAATCTATCACCTACTTTTGCACTAAGTTGTAACTGGATACTTTGCATAATGTCATCATAGAGTATATCTATCGATTTAAAACCATTTTCAAATGATCCAAAAGCTCTATTGAACTTTGAGATACCAAATAGTGAATTTTTAGGTATTGATAAAAGAGCGTCTTGTGAATTTTTTAAAAAGGTGTAAAAAATTAAAAAAGGTTTAAGCTCCTCTTTTGTCTGTTTTGTTTTTATATTTTCTAATCTCTCTTGCACCAATTGCACAAGCTTTGTAAGTTTTTTAAACTCCCCTTTGATGATAATCAACTCCTCCGCTACACTCTCATCTTTGCTTTTACCTTGTAAAAACTGCGACAACTCACCACTCTCTGTCTCATCCATCAAATCTATCTGTCGGCAAATATACTCTTTTAACTCATCTTTTGTCATATTTTAAATGGTACCTCAAATACATTTTTTAGATATTTACTATTGTCTACTTTTGGCTTTTTTTCCAACTCAATACAAACATCAAAGATAAATTTACTATCATCTAAACTTTTTAGAAAATACTCCTCATTTGTAAGTGAACTATAAGCATCAGAAATTAGTCTAAACTGCTGGGGATTTTGCTCTGGAGGATACTCTTTGATTGCTTTTCGATAAGCTTTTTTTATATCGCTATACTCAAAATCACCCTCTAGCTCTAAAATTTGATATGGGCTTTTTTTAATCAAACAATCCTCCTCTCTCTTTAAATTTTTTTACAATTTTTTTATATTTAGCATCTAATGATTTAAATTTTTTCTTCTCTTGAGTCTGTTTAAAATGATGCAAACAACTATAAAAAGCTTTATCTTGTGGAAAATCATAATCAGCTACTAACATAATATACCCCTCAAGCCATTTAAGATACCAAACATACTTTCTATCTTTCATATCAATCCTAGTAATACAAGTATATAAAAATAATTTAGCTACATTTGCATCTTTTTTTGCATAAGCACAAACTTCTGGTACCATTTTTTCTCTAAACAGTTCATCTTCTATTTGTAAATTCATCAATACCAATAATCTAGCAATAAAGATTGAATCATATCTATTAAACTCTATCGCTTTTGCTATTACATCCAAAATAAACTCATAAATTACATTGCTATATCTATAAGCATTTAATTTTTTGAATTTAAGAGCAAAAATGTCTTGATTATTTTGTAAAGCAATTATAAACTCTTTTTTAACAAGTGAGAGATCATACTCATATTCATTAAAATCATATCTATCACTATTGTCTTCATCTTCGAACATTGATCTAAGAAAATCAAACATTCTTTCATCATCATATTTGGTTATTTTTAGACTTTTGCCTTTATCAATAGAGACAAAAAGAGCTTTTATATCTACAGGCAACTCTATTTTATTAACTCTATAATAGTCAATAAAAACATCAATAGTTTCAGCAA